>NZ_CP029206.1:1065000-1365000 GCF_003101015.1 Actinobacillus porcitonsillarum
CCGCCCAAGAGTTCATATCGACGGCGGTGTTTGGCACCTCGATGTCGGCTCATCACATCCTGGGGCTGAAGTAGGTCCCAAGGGTATGGCTGTTCGCCATTTAAAGTGGTACGCGAGCTGGGTTTAGAACGTCGTGAGACAGTTCGGTCCCTATCTGCCGTGGGCGTTGGAGAATTGAAAGGGGCTGCTCCTAGTACGAGAGGACCGGAGTGGACGCATCCCTGGTGTTCCGGTTGTGTCGCCAGACGCATTGCCGGGTAGCTACATGCGGAAGAGATAAGTGCTGAAAGCATCTAAGCACGAAACTTGCCTTGAGATGAGTTCTCCCAGTCTATAAGACTGTAAGGGTTGTTGGAGACTACGACGTAGATAGGCATGGTGTGTAAGTGTAGTGATACATTGAGCTAACGTGTACTAATTGCCCGAGAGGCTTAACTATACAACCTCAAGCGTTTTTGGAAGGAACGTGAGAGAGTTGATAAGCGAAAAGCTTAAACGAACTAAACAAAAAACGAATAAAGATACTCAGACAGCTTGTTTCGAATTAAGATTAAAGAAAGAACAAAAGAAAAGAGATAACAATCATCGACCGGATATTCTGGCGACCATAGTGCGGTAGTTCTACCTGACTCCATTCCGAACTCAGAAGTAAAATGCCGTAACGCCGATGGTAGTGTGGGGCTTCCCCATGTGAGAGTAGGGCATCGCCGGATTGAATTAAGGAACCCTGAGCTTAGAGATAGGCTTGGGGTTTTTGCTTTTTTATATTCTTTTAGTATTCGATTTACTCATATCCATAGATCATTTTGCATATTTCCTAAAAATCTTTTTTTCTAAACGTTGATCATTTTAGAGAGTAAAAGTAAACTCCAAGCTATAAATTTAAATTTATAACAGGAATAACATAAAAAAGCTTTCACAACTCTCTTTACTTGCTTTACTTACATTGTCGGGAGCTGCACTCGCAAATCCCAAAACATTCACCTACTGTATTGAAGCTTCTCCAGCTTATCTGAACCCTCAGATTGGAACAGATGGTGCAACTTTAGACACATCTCAAGCACTTTATAATCGCTTAGTGGATTTTGAGCGTGGCACAACAAATTTAATCCCTTCTTTAGCCGAAAAATGGGATGTTTCTAAAGATGGCAAGATCTATACTTTCTACCTACGCAAAGGCGTAAAATTCCACTCAAATAAAGAATTCACACCGACCCGAGATTTTAATGCTGATGATGTGATTTTTTCTTTCAGCCGTCAGCTAAATAAAGATCACTATTTCCATAAAGTATCGGGCGGAAGCTATGAATTCTTCTTAGGCATGGATATGCCAAATATCATTGAGCGAATTGAGAAAATCGACGACCACAAAGTAAAGTTCGTACTTAAAGTACCGAATGCGCCTTTCCTGGCAAATATCGCGATGGATTTTGCTTCCATTTTCTCGGCGGAATATGCCGATCAGATGTTAAAAGCAGGAACACCGGAAAAAGTCGATACCCAACCGATTGGAACGGGTCCTTTTGAGTTTGCAGGCTTCCAAAAAGATGCTTATGTTCGCTTTAAAGCCTTTGAACAATACTGGCAAGGTCGTTCTAAACTTGATCGTCTTGTCTTTAGCGTAACGCCTGATGCTACGGTGCGTTATGCAAAATTGCAGAAAAATGAATGTCAGGCAATGCCATATCCGAATCCGGCAGACATTGAACAGATGAAAAAAGATGATCTTTTAAACTTGCTCACTAAATCCGGCTTAAATATCGGTTATATCACGATGAACATGGACAAAAAGCCGCTGGATAATCAAAAAGTTCGCCAAGCTTTAAATTATGCAGTAAATAAGAAAGCGATTTTAGAATCCGTTTATCAGGGCACAGGCGTGGTTGCGAAAAATCCAATGCCACCGACAATTTGGGGCTATAATGATGAAATCCCTGAATATGAATATAACCCGGAAAAAGCAAAAGCCTTGTTAAAAGAAGCCGGTTTTGAAAATGGCTTTGAGACAGAACTTTGGGCAATGCCGGTTGCTCGCCCTTATAACCCAAATGCACGCCGCATGGCTGAAATGATCCAAGAGGATTGGAAGCAAATCGGTGTGAATGCCAAAATTGTGAGTTATGAATGGGGAGAATACCTCAAACGTATGGAAAACGGTGAGCATATTACGGGTATGATGGGCTGGACGGGCGATAATGGCGATCCAGACAATTTCTTAAATACATTACTCAGTTGTCATGCGGTTAAAGCCGGATCGAATTATGCCCATTTTTGTCATAAAGAGTATGATGAATTAGTCACAAAGGCAGCACAAGAATCAAATAAAGAAAAACGTGCGGAAATGTACAAAAAGGCACAAGTGATTGCCCATGAACAAGCACCATGGTTGCCAATTGCTCACTCAACAACCTATTTCCCGGTTCGTAAGGAGGTTCGCAATTATGTGGTAAGTCCTTTTATGTCACATAATTTCTATGGAGTCGAATTAGAATAGCCTTTATTTTCTTGATAAGCGGTTGAATTTCTGTGAAATTTTGCAAAATTTCCATGAAATTTAACCGCTTTGCTTTTAAATAGCTTGATGTTAAGCCAAAAATAAGTATATTCAATAAATCTTTCATTATTATGTATAACACTTTGGGAGTGAGCCATGAAAAAATTAGCGAAATTTTCATTAATGAGTTTAGCACTTGCTTCTGCAACGGCAGTGGCTGTGCCAAAAACGTTTGTTTACTGTTTAGAAGCATCGCCGACTTACATGAACCCACAATTTGCCACAGATGGTGGCACATTTGATGCGATTGGTCAGACTATCTTTAACCGTCTTGTGGATTTTGAAGATGGAAGCACAAATGTGATTCCTTCTTTGGCTGAAAAGTGGGATGTTTCTGAAGATGGTAAAACATACGTCTTTCATTTACGCAAAGGCGTAAAATTCCATACGACTAAAGATTTCAAACCAAGCCGTGATTTTAATGCAGATGACGTTGTTTTTTCATTTAACCGCCAATTAGATCCAGCGCACCCATACCACAAAGTTTCAGGTGGAAATTATGAGTATTTCACCAGTATGGATATGCAAAATATCATTGATAAAGTGGAAAAAGTGGATGATTACACGGTTAAAATTAGCTTAAAAGTGCCTAACGCCCCATTTTTAGCCAATTTAGCGATGGATTTTGCTTCTATTTTCTCGGCAGAATATGCAGATCAATTAGCGAAAGCCGGCACACCGGAAAAACTTGACCAAAACCCGGTGGGTACAGGTCCTTTCCAATTTGTTGATTATCAAAAAGACTCACAAGTGCGCTATAAAGCCTTTGAACAATACTGGGAAGGAAAAGCAAAAATCGACCGCTTGGTCTTTGCTATTACGCCGGATGCTTCAGTACGAATGGCAAAATTACAAAAAGGCGAATGTCATGCTGCACCTTATCCAAACCCGGCTGATTTAGACGCATTACAAAAAGATCCGAACATCAATGTAATGAGCCAAGCAGGTCTAAATATCGGCTATTTACACTTTAATACACAAAAAGCACCTTTTGATAATGTTAAAGTTCGCCAAGCTTTAAACTATGCAATTAATAAAGATGCGATTATCAAGTCTGTATATCAAGGTGCGGGCGAAAAAGCGAAAAACCCAATTCCACCAACAATGTGGAGCTACAATAATGACGTAGTGGATTACGACTACAACCCGGAAAAAGCAAAAGCCCTATTAAAAGAAGCCGGCTTTGAAAACGGCTTTGAAACAGATTTATGGGCAATGCCGGTTTCTCGCCCGTATAACCCAAATGCACGCCGTATGGCTGAAATGATCCAAGAAGATTGGAAAAAAGTTGGCGTGAATGCGAAAATTGTCAGCTACGAATGGGGCGAATACATCAAACGCCAACGTGATGGCGAACATAAAACAGGGATGATGGGCTGGAACGGCGATAACGGCGATCCGGACAACTTCCTCAATACGCTATTAAGTTGTGCAGCTGTAGAAGCTGGGGCGAACTACGCAAAATTCTGTAACAAAGATTTTGATAAACTTGTCACAGATGCGGTACAAACCACAGATAAGGCAACACGTACAGAACTTTATAAAAAGGCACAAGTTCTCTTTAAAGAACAAGCACCATGGGTAACGATTGCACACTCAACAACCTACTTCCCGATTCGTAAGGAAATTTCAGGTTATAAAGTAAGCCCATTCAGCTTACATAATTTCTACCGTGTTGATTTTGTCGAAACAAAATAATATGCCTTAATAGGATGGCACAATAGTGTGCCATCTTTTAAAACAAGCGGTTTAAATCGCTTCACATTTTGCAAGATTATTATTCATTATGTTTTCATTTATTTTAAAACGCATTTTAATGGTCATTCCGACTTTTATTGCGATTACGTTAATTACTTTTGCGCTGGTGCATCTTATCCCGGGGGATCCGATTGAAATCCGCATGGGAGAACGCGGCTTAGATCCTGCGGTTCATGCTCAAATGATGGCACAACTCGGGCTAGATTTACCGTTGCCGGAGCAGTATTTCAACTATATTAAGGGTGTATTACAAGGCGATTTAGGTAATTCGTTTCGTAATAACGAACCCGTCTTAAAAGAATTTTTTACTCTTTTCCCGGCGACCGTTGAACTCGCTTTTTTTGCTTTGTTATGGTCTTTAATTTTGGGGATCTTTTTAGGCGTGATTGCCGCAGTGAAAAAAGATTCGTGGATTTCCCACGTCGTGACAACGCTTTCTTTAACTGGTTATTCCATGCCAATTTTCTGGTGGGGCTTAATTCTAATTCTTTACCTTTCCACACCGTTAGGGCTACCTGCATCGGGACGTTTACCTTCAGAGTTTTGGATTGAAGCCAATAGCGGA
This sequence comes from Actinobacillus porcitonsillarum, assembly GCF_003101015.1. Taxonomy (NCBI): domain Bacteria; kingdom Pseudomonadati; phylum Pseudomonadota; class Gammaproteobacteria; order Pasteurellales; family Pasteurellaceae; genus Actinobacillus; species Actinobacillus porcitonsillarum. The sequence goes on from NZ_CP029206.1 coordinate 1,069,878, forward strand.
TTTATGCTTTACGATACTTGGGTTTCAGATGAACCGGGAGCATTCATTGCTGCCATTAAATCTTTAATTTTACCGTCAATTGTACTTGGTACGATTCCTTTAGCGGTTGTCACTCGTATGACTCGCTCTTCTATGTTAGAAGTGTTAGGCGAAGATTATATCCGTACCGCAAAAGCCAAAGGGCTAAGCACAACCCGTATTGTCATTATTCACGCATTGCGTAATGCCTTAATTCCTGTAGTCACTGTGGTTGGCTTGATTGTGGGGCAACTTCTTTCCGGTGCGGTATTAACGGAAAACATTTTCTCATGGCCGGGGATTGGTAAATGGGTGATTGATGCGATTAACGCACGAGACTACCCGGTATTACAAGGTTCGGTATTGATTATTGCGACAATCATCATTTTAGTGAACTTACTCGTTGATGTCGTTTATGGCATTGTGAATCCACGTATTCGCCATACTTAATAAAAATTTAGGAGTGATTTTTAATGTCCTCAACAACACTTTCAGCGCCCGTACCCAAAACGCCATTACAAGAGTTTTGGTACTATTTCTGTCAAAACAGAGGGGCGGTTATTGGTTTAGCCTTTATTGTAATTGTGCTTTTTATGGCAATTTTTGCCGAATGGGTCGCACCTTTTGATCCGATTGCACAAAATCGTTCAGCATTACTGCTTCCCCCAATGTGGTTTGAAGGCGGTAACGCAAGCTATATTCTCGGTACGGATGATATTGGGCGAGATATTCTCTCTCGCATTATCCACGGCGCAAGACTTTCCGTCTTTATCGGGTTAATCATTGTGGTTATGTCTTGTGTACTTGGCGTTATTTTAGGCTTATTGGCAGGTTACTATGGTGGTACGTTGGATATCCTTATCATGCGATTTGTCGATATCATGCTTGCTATACCAAGCCTTTTATTAACCATTGGCGTGGTAACGATTCTCGGCCCTTCACTGATGAATGCAGCCATTGCGATTGCGATCGTCTCGATTCCAAGCTACGTGCGTTTAACACGTGCTTCGGTGATGAGTGAAAAAAATCGTGATTATGTGGTTGCCTCACGTGTTGCTGGTGCGAGTGTATGGCGGTTAATGTTTATCGTTATTTTACCAAACTGCTTAGCACCGCTTATCGTACAGATGACCATGGGCATTTCTAATGCCATTTTAGAGCTAGCAGCACTCGGTTTCTTAGGTATCGGCGCTCAACCACCTACACCGGAACTTGGCACAATGCTTGCTGAATCTCGAGGCTTTATGCAATCGGCAAACTGGTTAGTGACTATCCCGGGTTTAGCGATTTTATCTTTAGTGCTTGCCTTTAACTTAATGGGCGATGGCTTACGTGATGCCCTTGATCCAAAACTCAAACAATAGGAGGAAAGATGAGTTTATTAGAAGTGAAAAATCTTTCCGTCCATTTCGGCAGTGAAAAAGCCCCCTTTAAAGCCGTTGATCGCATTAGCTACACGGTAAATGAAGGCGAAGTATTGGGCATTGTTGGCGAATCGGGATCGGGTAAATCGGTAAGCTCGCTTGCCATTATGGGGCTGATTGATTTCCCAGGGCGAGTGATGGCGGAAAATCTTACCTTTAACGGCAACAACTTACTTGCCTTAAAACCAAAAGAAAAACAAAAAATCGTAGGGGCTGATGTTTCTATGATCTTCCAAGATGCCATGACGAGCTTAAACCCCAGCTACACCGTAGGCTACCAAATTATGGAAGCCTTAAAAGTGCATCAAGGCGGCTCAAAAGCCTCTCGCCGTGAACGTGCGATTGAGCTTTTAACCATGGTAGGAATTCCCGATCCGACTTCTCGTTTAGATGTCTATCCGCATCAACTTTCGGGCGGTATGAGCCAGCGTGTCATGATTGCTATGGCAATTGCTTGCAATCCGAAATTATTGATTGCCGATGAACCAACAACCGCTTTAGACGTTACCATTCAAGCACAAATTATCGACCTTCTGCTTGAATTACAACGTAAAGAAAACATGGCACTGATTTTAATTACCCACGATCTTGCGTTAGTGGCAGAATCAGCTCATCGCATTATTGTGATGTATGCAGGGCAAGTGGTTGAAGAAGGGAAAGCCGAGGAAATCTTTAAATCGCCTCTACACCCTTACACCCAAGCCTTATTAAAAGCCTTGCCGGAATTTGCTGAGGGGAAATCTCGCTTACAATCGTTGCCGGGCGTTGTACCAGGGAAATACGACCGCCCACAAGGCTGTTTGTTAAACCCTCGTTGTCCGTATGCAACAGAGCAATGCCGACAACAAGAGCCTGAATTACGAATGGTCAATGGCAGACAAGTGAAATGCCATACTCCGCTTAATGCGGAAGGATTACCTGCATAATCGGAGAAAAATATGCAAAAAACAGAACAAAATTCACCGCTTCTTGATGCAAAAAATCTAAAAAAATACTATCCGGTTAAGCAAGGCATGTTCAAAAAGCCAAAGCTGGTAAAAGCCGTTGATGGCGTATCTTTTACGCTCGAACGTGGCAAAACCCTTGCTGTGGTTGGCGAATCAGGTTGTGGAAAATCAACCCTTGGGCGCATGCTCACCATGATCGAACAACCGACAGAAGGCGAGCTTTTTTATAACGGGCAAAATTTTCTAGTCAATGATAAAGAGACCGCTGCTTTACGCCGTAAGAAAATTCAAATTGTGTTCCAAAACCCGTACAGTTCTTTAAACCCACGTAAAAAAGTGGGCGATATTTTAGAAGAACCGTTGCTTATCAACACTGATCTTTCTGCTAAGGAACGTAAAGAAAAAGTGTTGGAAATGATGGCAAAAGTGGGGCTAAAACCGGAATTTTATGACCGCTATCCGCATATGTTTTCAGGCGGACAACGTCAGCGTATCGCTATTGCACGAGGCTTAATGTTACAGCCGGATATTGTGGTGGCAGATGAACCTGTCTCAGCGTTAGATGTATCTGTACGTGCGCAAGTGTTAAACCTTATGATGGATTTACAAGAAGATATGGGACTCTCTTATGTCTTTATTTCTCACGATTTATCGGTGGTAAAACATATTGCAGATGAAGTGATGGTCATGTATTTGGGTAGATGTGTGGAACAAGGTAATGTAAACGAGATTTTTGAAAATCCTAAGCACCCTTATACACAAGCCTTACTTTCGGCTACACCAAAATTAAATCATGAAGAGCGACAAGAGCGCATTAAATTAACCGGCGAACTCCCAAGTCCGCTTAACCCACCAAAGGGCTGTGCTTTCCACGCACGTTGCCGATTTGCCACAGAGCGCTGTCGCATTGAACAACCGCAATTAGAAACCTATGCAGATGGTCGAAAAATTGCTTGTTTTGAAGTGGTATCGTGAGAAAATAAAACCAGTAATTTACTGATTTGTGAAAAATTAAAGCCATTAGGAATAATCCTAATGGCTTTTTAAATGGAGGGAGAATTACATCATTCCGCCCATGCCACCCATACCGCCCATTCCAGCGCCTAGGTCAGCTTTTTCTTCTTTTGGTAGGTCTGTTACCATACATTCCGTGGTAATCATTAAACCTGCGATAGAGGCCGCAAATTGTAATGCAGAACGGGTTACTTTAGTTGGGTCTAAGATACCCATTTCTAACATATCGCCGTATTGTTCTGTACCTGCATTGTAACCATAGTTACCTTTACCGTCTTTTACATTACGAGCGACAACAGATGCTTCTTCACCAGCGTTTGTTACGATTTGGCGAAGTGGTGCTTCCATTGCACGAAGTGCTAAGCGGATACCCACGTTTTGTTCTTCGTTATCGCCTTTTAGGGTCTCAGCGACTTTGCTTGCAGCACGAACTAATGCAACACCACCTCCTGGTACGATACCTTCTTCCACAGCAGCACGGGTTGCGTGAAGGGCATCATCTACACGGTCTTTTTTCTCTTTCATTTCAACTTCTGTTGCCGCACCGACTTTGATTACTGCGACACCGCCAGCTAGTTTAGCCACACGCTCTTGGAGTTTCTCTTTGTCGTAGTCTGAGGTTGAGTCTTCGATTTGTTGGCGGATCTGTGCAACACGAGCTTTGATTTGTGCTTCATCGCCAACGCCATCAATGATGGTGGTGTTGTCTTTTGAAATCACCACACGTTTTGCCTGACCTAACTCTTCGATAGTCGCTTTTTCAAGTTCCATACCGATCTCTTCAGAGATAACTGTACCCGCAGTTAAAATCGCAATGTCTTGTAACATTGCTTTACGACGATCGCCAAAGCCAGGTGCTTTCACTGCAGCCACTTTCACGATACCACGCATCGTGTTCACAACTAAAGTTGCTAATGCTTCGCCTTCGATATCTTCTGCGATAATCAATAACGGTTTGCCCGCTTTTGCTACTGCTTCTAATACAGGTAGAATTTCACGGATATTTGAAATTTTCTTATCCACTAAAAGAACGTATGGGTTTTCTAATTCTACTGTGCCTGCTTCTGGTTTATTGATGAAGTATGGCGATAAGTAGCCACGGTCGAATTGCATACCTTCAACCACATCTAACGCATCTTCTAAACCTGTACCATCTTCAACGGTAATTACGCCCTCTTTGCCCACTTTTTCCATTGCTTGAGCAATTAATTTACCCACAGTGCTGTCTGAGTTTGCAGAAATTGTACCCACTTGTTCAATCTCTTTTGAGGTTTCGCACGGTTTAGAGAGCGATTTTAACTCTTCAACAACGGCTGCCACCGCTTTGTCGATACCACGTTTTAAATCCATCGGGTTCATACCTGCGGCAACGGCTTTTAAGCCTTCATTTACAATAGCTTGAGCCAATACGGTTGCAGTAGTGGTACCGTCACCTGCCGCATCGTTTGCTTTAGAAGCCACTTCTTTAACCATTTGCGCGCCCATATTCTCGAATTTATCTTCTAATTCGATTTCACGAGCAACAGATACACCGTCTTTAGTGATGGTTGGTGCACCAAAGGCTTTGTCTAATACTACGTTACGACCTTTCGGGCCTAAAGTTACTTTTACTGCATCTGCTAATACATTTACGCCCTTTAACATTTTTACACGAGCGTCATTACCAAATTTTACGTCTTTTGCTGCCATTTTTTATTCCTTGTAGGGACACACTGCGTGTGTCCGTGATTAATTTGTAAAAATATTTAATGATTTAACCGCTTGTTGTAGCTGGACACACGCAGTGTGTCCCTACAAATTTATTCAACGATCGCTAAAATATCGTTTTCAGAAAGAATTAACACTTCTTCGCCATCAATTTTTTCTGATTTCACGCCATAACCTTCGTTAAAAATAACCGTATCGCCAACTTTAACAGCTAACGCTTGCACAGTGCCATTTTCTAAAATACGGCCAGTACCAACGGCAATAACCTTACCACGGGTTGATTTTGTTGCCGCAGAACCGGTTAAAACGATACCACCTGCAGATTTAGTTTCAACTTCTTCACGTTTTAAAATTACTTTATCGTGTAATGGACGAAGAGCCATAATTATTATCCTCTGAGTTAAAAATAAAATACTTTACGCTTATAAGCGTAACAGTTTGCTAGATTGGGGATAGAAAAGTGATTTTCAAGAGAAAAATGAAAAAAAAACACGCCGAGTGGCGTGTTTTTAAGTGATTACATAATTTCTCCCTTTTTCAAGCGGAAGAAATAGCTTTTTGTTTCTTCAATGATCACTTTACGTAAAGCGATAAGCGCAATGAGGTTAGGGAAAGCCATCAGACCATTCACAATGTCAGCAATAGTCCAAATTGTTTTGAGTTCTAAGAATGGTGCGGCAGCAATTAAGGCAACAAAAAGGATACGGTAAAATTTAATCCCTTTTGTTCGTCCATTTGTTAAGTAAACAAAGCAGCGCTCCCCATAATAGCACCAGCCAAGAACCGTGGTGAAAGCAAAGAAAACTAACCCTACGGTAACCACAATTGCACCAAATGAGCTATCTAAACCTTGCGTAAAGGCTTGTGTGGTTAATTCTGCTCCTTGTGTTTGACCATTCCAAGTTCCTGTAAGAACAATAACAAGACCTGTCATTGTACATACGATAATGGTATCTAAGAAAGTACCTGTCATAGAAATCAGTCCTTGGCGAACCGGCTCTTTTGTTTGTGCAGCAGCCGCCGCAATAGGGGCTGAACCTAAGCCGGATTCGTTAGAGAAAATTCCTCGTGCGACCCCGAGTTGAATTGCTTGCATGACGGTAAAGCCAACAGCACCACCTAAAGCCGCTTGAGGATCAAATGCCGCATGAACGATTAAAAGAATTGCATCCGGCAATTTTTCAGCATTTAAAATTAAAACACAAACTGAAGCGATTACATAAGAAACCGCCATAAATGGCACGATCACACTTGCGATTTTAGAGATACGTTTTACACCACCAAAAATAATTGCGATGACAATGATGGTCAGTACAATGGAGCTAAACACAATAGGAATATCAAAGGTCGCTTCTAAAGAGTGTGTAATACCGTTTACCTGTGGGAATGTCCCAATCCCGACTAAGGCAACTAAGACACCAAAGAAAGCAAAAGCTTTGGCTAACCAGCGCCAATTTTTACCCATACCCATTTCGATATAGTACATTGGACCACCAGCGATAAAGCCATCTTTATCTCGGCCTCTGAATTTGATCGCTAATAACCCTTCTGAGTACTTTGTTGCCATCCCTAATAAGGCAATAAGCCACATCCAGAATAATGCCCCCGGACCTCCCGAATGAATTGCCGTTGCAACACCAACAATGTTACCTGTTCCGATGGTTGCAGCAAGAGCCGTGGAAAGTGAAGCAAATGCAGAAATATCGCCTGTTTGTCCTTCACTTTTCTCTGGCTTAAACATGTAGACAAAAGCACGTAATAATTGTGAAATCTGAATGCCTTTTAATGCCAGTGTGAAATAAATTCCTACACCGGAAAGGAGGATAAGCAGGGGAGCTCCCCAAATAAAACTACTGATTTGACTTAAAATAGTGTCGATTGACATTTGATAATTCCTCGTAAATTCGGTTTACAAGGAAAGAAAAGCGAAATGCAAGCGGTAAGAAAATGCAAAAATTTTGCAAAATATGACCGCTTGTTAAGATAAAACTTTTCTCCCCTGTCCTTTTGCCTGAGCGTTTCACATTAGTTGCCTAATATTTTCGCCTTCGGCGTCCATTTTCTGCATCTGCAGATTGGATCTCTCCAAGGGTTCGTCCAGTAACAGTCCTCGCATATAATATGCACCTGAAAGAGTTTACCTCGTCGGTGAAATGTTAATTCATTTCTCTCCAGCTACCTTCATCCGAACATTCTCTTTTAAAAAGAGGTAGAAGATTCTATCAACTCTTTTGGATTCGTCAAGCGTTGCAGAAAAAAATAAACCCACGTAGTTACATGAGGTAATTACGTGGGTTTAAATTATTCAGAATAAATTATTCAACTTTTAAGATACGGCAAGTATTTGTGCCGCCTTCTTTTAACTCATCACCGTGAGTAAGAAGCACTAAATCGCCGCTTAATAAGTAACCTTGTTCTTTTAATAATGCGATAGCTTTTTTCGCACCATCAATAGTACGGCTTTCTTCATCGTAGAATACCGGTGTTACACCGCGGTATAACGCACAACGATTTAACGCACGTTGGTTACGAGACATTGCATAAATTGGTAAACCAGAGCTGATACGGCTCATTAATTTTGCTGTTTCGCCTGAGTGAGTTAATGCAACAATCGCAGATACGCCTTCTAAGTGGTTTGCGGTGTACATTGCAGACATTGCAACAGCTTCATCAATGCTTGCAAATGTGCCTTCCATACGGTGGCGAGAGATGTTGATGCTAGGCATTTTTTCTGCACCTAAACATACTTCTGCCATTGATTTAACCGTTTCAACCGGGTAATCACCATTTGCAGTTTCGCCTGATAACATTACTGCATCAGTACCATCTAATACTGCATTTGCCACATCCATAACTTCCGCACGGGTTGGCATTGGTTTCTTAATCATTGATTCCATCATTTGTGTTGCAGTAATAACCACACGGTTTAATTTACGTGAACGACGGATTAAACGTTTTTGTACACCAACTAATGCTGCATCGCCAATTTCAACACCTAAGTCACCACGTGCAACCATGATTACGTCTGCACCTAAGATGATATCGTCCATTGCTTCTTCAGTTGCAACAGTTTCAGCACGTTCTACTTTTGCTACGATTTTCGCATCTAAACCTGCTGCTTGTGCTAATTGACGAGCATAGTTTAAGTCTGCGCTTGATTGAGGGAATGAAACCGCTAAGTAATCAACGCCGATTTTCGCAGCTAATTTGATGTCTTCTTTATCTTTTTCTGTCAATGCTGGCGCTGATAAACCACCACCTAATTTGTTGATCCCTTTGTTGTTTGATAATGGACCACCAACAGTTACTTCAGTGTGTACTTTTACGCCTTCAACCGCTAATACTTTTAATTGAACGTTACCGTCATCTAATAAAAGAATATCGCCCGGAACAACGTCATTTGGTAGATTTTTATAATCTAAACCAACAGCTTCTTGATGACCTTCACCACGTGGTAAATCTGCATCTAAAGTAAATTTGTCGCCGATATTTAAGAAAATTTTACCGTCTTTGAAAGTTGACACACGGATTTTAGGACCTTGTAAGTCACCTAAGATCGCAACCGTTTTACCTAATTTTGCTGCAATTTCACGTACTTTGCTTGCACGTTCCATATGATCTTCAGGCACACCGTGAGAAAAGTTCATACGAACCATATTTGCACCGGCAGCAATAATTTTCTCTAATGTATTGCCACGGTCTGTTGCTGGACCTAAAGTGGTTACAATTTTGGTTCTTCTTAATTTTCTAGACATTGATTACTCCATAGAATAGTTTAGATTTTGAAAAAATTTTCTTTTGCAGTAGTTAAACAGCACAAAACGGCGTACATTATACGCCTAAAAAATACGAGTGGGAATAAAAAATAAAGGGGATTTATTATGAAAATCTGGATTATGCGCCATGGCGAAGCAGGATTTAATGCTTTAACCGATAGCCAAAGAAAACTGACTGAGGCTGGAAAACGAATGGCTTACCAACAAGGGATTTATTTAGGAAAACAGCTAAATAATGAGCAAAATTATTTAGATAAAATTATTGTTAGCCCTTACTTACGTACACAAGAGACCTGGGATGAAGTTGAAAAGGGGATGCAAGCGGTTGGATTTATCCCATCTTTTGCAAATGTGATTGAAACCTGGGAAGGCATTACGCCAAGCAGCTCGCCAGAACAGGTAAGCGATTATTTAGCCTTTCTTGAAAGCGAAGGTGCAAAGCATGTTCTGTTGATTTCTCATTTGCCGCTGGTTTTTGATTTGGTTCAGCATTTAACGCAGTATCAGCAGAGTGTTCATTTCTACCCTGCTGTTTTGGCTGAAATTGAGTGGGATGGCATGATTGGAAAGCTACTTACCGTTGAAAAACCATAAATGATGGTAAAAAGTGAAAAAATTTGATTTTTTTCGTGTTTGGCTAAAATTTAGGCTTCCAAAATGCTCAAAAAATGCGTATTATACGCCCCCTTGACTAAAGAAGTCGATTCTTTAGTTGAGGAAATAAACAAAAGTACGATTTTATGTACTTTTACAATACTTCTGTGTAGATATTATTTTGTGGTTAAGTGTGAAATAGGCAAAGGGTTAATATGCGAATTGGACAATATGAATTTAAAAGCCGTATTTTCCTCGCGCCCATGGCTGGCATTACTGATCAGCCATTCCGCCGTTTGTGTAGCCAATTAGGTGCAGGCTTAACCTTTTCTGAAATGATGTCTACCAATCCTGATGTATGGCATACTGAAAAATCCAAATTACGTTTAGCACATCATCGTGATATTGGCGTAAATGCCGTACAAATTGCAGGAGCCGATCCAACTGAAATGGCAGAAGCTGCGAAAGTAAATGTTGCGTATGGAGCAGAAATTATTGATATCAATATGGGATGTCCGGCTAAAAAGGTTAATAAAAAAATGGCAGGCTCTGCCCTTTTACGTGAGCCAAAATTAGTTGAAAACATTTTAAAAGCAGTGGTAAATGCTGTTGATGTACCTGTCACGTTAAAAATAAGAACAGGTTGGGATTTGGAAAATCGAAATTGCTTAGAGATTGCTCACATTGCTGAACAGTCGGGTGTTTCTGCTTTAACGATTCATGGTCGCACACGAAGTTGTTTATTTGAGGGTGTGGCAGAATACGAAAGTATTAAAGCGGTAAAGCAAGCTGTTTCAATCCCTATTATTGCTAATGGTGATATTACTTCGGCTGAAAAGGCAAAAGAGGTTCTTGATTATACGGGGGCTGATGCTGTAATGATTGGTCGAGGCGCTTATGGTCGCCCTTGGTTATTTAAGGAAGTGAATGATTTTTTAGAGCATGGAGCATATTCTTCTTTATCGTTAGATAAAAAATGCCATTTGATGTTACGACATGTTACCGCTCTTCACCAATTTTATGGAGAAGAAAAAGGGTATCGTATCGCACGTAAACATGTGGGATGGTATAGTGAGAACTTATTGCCGGGCTCAAATTTTAAACGTACTTTCAATGCATTAGATACGACAAAAGCTCAAATAAAAGCATTGGAAGATTTTGTAGAATCTCTTTTAATTGGATAGAGGAAAATGATTGAACAACCAGTAAACAACCCATTAACAGTAACAATGCTGAATGCACAAGCTCAACAAGTGGTAAAACCGCTTCGTGATAATGTTAAAGCAGCATTAAAAAATTATTTAGCGCAGTTAAATGGTGAAGATCCAACAGAATTATATGAATTAGTGTTATCTGAAATCGAACATCCAATGTTAGATATGGTAATGCAGTATACTCGTGGTAACCAAACTCGTGCAGCAACGATGTTAGGTATCAACCGTGGTACATTACGTAAAAAATTAAAAAAATACGGTATGGGTTAATCTGACTGTTTATTTCATTATAGAAACCTCACAATGGGCTAACCATTGTGAGGTTTTTTTAGCTTAAAACTTATAGTTAAAACCTACATTGAAATTACGTCCAATTTGGGGAATATAGGGTAAAAAAGTTTCATGGGCATATACAGCTTCATTCAGTAAGTTATTCGCTTTGAGGAAGAGTTCGTACTCGCCTTTTGCTAATTTGTTCTGATAAGTGAGCCCAAGATTCAGCATATTATGCCCTTGCGTGACATTTTCAAATTTTGAAATGCGATGTTGCGTAAAGACACGGTAATACTCTAATTCACCGTTGAGGTTTTCAGTAAAATCACTTTTAATACGAGCCCCGACACGAATTGGTGGAAGTCGTGGGGTGTACATTTTAGCTTGCTCTTCATACACAGGCTCTTGTACACGAATTTGACGCTCAATTCCCATCTCATTTCTGACTTTAGATGCTGCTCGCCATAGTTTCATTTTAGGGTTTTCCTGCATTAGCTTTTCTACTGCTTTGGTAAATTCAGGGTTATCAACATAGCTCACTTTATCACTGGTGCGAATATCGTGAGCTTTTAAGTAACCTTTCACGTAATCACCGAATAGGCTGATATGATGTTTTGGTGTAACTTGATAACCAAAATTAACTTCCACACCATAGAAGCGAGCAGGAGCTTGCATATAGCGATTAATGCGTAAATCGCTATCTTGCTTCATTGAAGCAGGACCTCTCCCTGAATTGAGTGTATAGAGATAGGTATAGTTATCAAAGTTGTATAAGAATCCACTCAAATAATAGCTAAATTTATCGCCTTCATAACTTAACCCTAAATCAAGGTTATTGGATTTTTCTTTACTTAGCCCTTTATTACCCATTTCAAATGAGTTTGTTGCCAAATGCATACCGTGTGCATACAGCTCTTGTGCATTAGGAAGCCTTTCTTGGTGCGAAGCGGTCAGAGAGAGTTTATGATTTTCTTTAAATGCCCAATGCGCACCTAACGCAAAAGAGTGTGCTGTTTTTTTATGTGCTTGAGTTAAAGCATAGTAATTATCCATGGCATGAGCTGTTTCCGGTCTTTTACTATCAATATATCCAAGAGAGAGAAACTCATTACGTACTTTTTCATGATCGTAATCTTTGGTAACTTTTTGTTTTTCTAAACGAGCAGAGGCTTCAAAGGTAATATCATTCCATTGATAGCTTTCTAAACCGAATAAACTCCAGTTCTGCATTTTGTTATTGTTTAGTAACTGCTGTACGCCACGATGTTTGTGGGTTGCTGAATCCTCTGGGGATAATGCACTATTTTTTTGTTCAAGGTATTGAATGCCCCATATTCCCGTTAAATTCCCGATTGGGCTATGTACAAATTCCAGACGAGTGGTAAGCCCTTTATTTTTAAAGAGATTTGCTGCTTTTTCTCCCTCTATTTCTCCGTGCTGATAATTTACACGGCTTGCGTTAAATCTCAATTTATCAACATACTTAAAAGGTTCGATAATCTCGCCTCTAAAATCGTAACGCTGACTTTTCAAATCGACATAAGGCGTAGCTGACAAACCATGGGCATGACAATCCGCCATATTTACACCCGGATTAGCCCAAAAGAGATGTTGATCATCAGCAAGTTCAGGGTAAGGGAATAAATAGGGATATTGTTGTTTAACACTTTCATCAATAATCCTTACCGCACAGCCTTCATAAATATGATTATGAGCAGGTAATCCATATTTATTTTGGCGTTCGGTATAGGCAAGCCCTAAATAGCCTTTTTCATGAATCCAAGATATGCCAGCCGTGCCAACTTGTGATTTCGCCCAACTTTCAGGGACATGTGAAAGATTTTGATAGCTCATCTCTCTACGATTAAAAGCTTTTTTATCTGCATAAGTGCCATAACGATAATGTGGCGTTTTGTAGTTCCCCGCTTGTTTTGATAAGCCTTCAAGATGAACGGCTATACTCGGATGAATGGCAAAGGTAACACCTGCTGTGGTCAATTTTTCATTGTTATTGGTATTAAAACGGAAACCCACCTCGCCCTTAAGTCCATTCTGCGGCATAAAATTCGGAATTTTATTATCAAGTACGTTGATTACTCCAGCAGCATTGCCTGAACTGTATAGCAAGGTAGAAGGCCCCCTAACGATTTCAACTTGTTTAGATAATGTTGTATCCACCGTTATCACATGATCCGGCGACATAGTGGACATATCCACCACATCACTATTATTTTGTAATATCTTGATACGCTTGCCTTCTTGCCCACGAATAATCGGCGCTGAAGCACCGCCACCATACTGGTTAGAATGAATTCCTAACTCACTAGATAAAGCATCTCCAAGTGTTGTTGATTTCTGTTTGAATACTTTTCCATCTATCAGTTTATCACTTACATTCGGGCGATCCCCTAGCAAGTTACTCTCCGCCACTTTGGCTTCGACTTGAATTTCCTCAAGTTCCGCCCCTTCTTCTGCATATGCACATACAGAAAAAAGCGAAATTATGGAAAGCGTTATAGCATTTTTTTTCATTTTGTCTCCTTAGATAATTAACCATATTTTTTTTATGGGATAATAAATAAAAAGGAGAATAAAATCAATTAAAGCTTAATTTTTTTATGGGTTTGATAATAAGAAAAAGGGCGTTAAATATAACGCCCTAGAGTAAATCTTAAAATTAACCCAATTCCTTCCTCAATTTCTTCGTCACCTCCACCATCACTTGCAACTGCTCAATGGTTTCTTTCCAGCCACGGGGTTTTAAGCCGCAGTCTGGGTTTACCCATAAGCGTTCTTTTGGTACGACTTTCAAGGCTTTGCGCAACAAGTGTTCGATCTCTTCCGCTTTTGGAACGCGTGGGCTGTGAATGTCGTTTAACTCGGAATAACACATATGGGAGGGGATTATGGGAGGCATTTGGCTCCCCTTTGTTTTATTAAACGGTAAACAGCTCCAAATTGCTCATAAATTCAACACCCATTACAAAATCCAATAAAAAACCACTGATTACATCTTGATTGCATTTTGTTTTTTTTTTGTATAATTTCACTATCTTAAAACTATCGTCAAAAGGAAAACAAAATGACACTTCGTAAAACCCTACTTTCTACCTTATTACTCTCTTTTACCCTTATTGGAAATGTTTATGCTGAAACAGCAGAAGAGAAATTTAACAGAGCATATCAATATATCGAACAAGAAAATTATCAAGTGGCTTTTCCTATGTTTAAGGAATTGGCTGAACAAGGGGATGCAGGAGCTCAATATAATTTAGGCTTAATGTACGACAATGGGTATGGTGTTAGCCAAGATTATAGCCAAGCAGTCAAATGGTATCAAAAAGCGGCTGAGCAAGGGGTGCTACAGGCTCAATTTAATTTAGGTTTTATGTACGAAAAAGGAGACGGTGTTCGCCAAGATTACCATCAAGCAGTCAAATGGTATCAAAAGGCAGCAGAACAAGGGGATGCAGAGGCTCAATTTAATTTAGGTAATATGTACAGCAAGGGACGAGGTGTTAACCAAGATTATCATCAAGCAGTCAAATGGTATCAAAAAGCCGCTGAACAAGGAGATGCAAAAGCTCAATTTAATTTAGGCGTAATGTACGACAACGGACGAGGGGTTAGCCAAGATTATCACCAAGCGGTTAAGTGGTATCAAAAAGCGGCAGAACAAGGATTGGTTGATGCGCAATACAATTTAGGTAATATATACATATACTTTACCCAAGATTATCAACAAGCAGCCAAATGGTACCAAAAAGCAGCTGAACAAGGATTGGCTGATGCTCAATATAATTTAGGTGTAATGTACGGAAATGGATATGGTGTCAGTCAAGATTATTATCAAGCATTCCAATGGTATCAAAAAGCGGCTGAACAAGAGTTTGCAAAGGCTCAATTCAATTTAGGCATAATGTTTTACAATGGACAAGGCGTTCAACAAAATGATGCTGCTACAATAATATGGTTTGGAAAGGCTTGTAATAATGGTAGCCAAGAGGCTTGTGATGCTTATCGTCAATTAAGAGAGATGAAATAATCTATCTAGCAAAGTTGAGTACAAATTTGGGCTAATGTGATTAGCTCTGCAATAAATCAATCTCATTTTTTCAATGATTTCAATAAATTAAATGTAGGGGCGAAATATCTTTCGCCCCATTGCACCACAAAATCTGCTAGATCAACCCAATTCCTTCCTCAATTTCTTCGTCACGTCCACCATCACTTGCAACTGTTCGATAGTTTCTTTCCAGCCTCGGGTTTTTAAGCCACAGTCTGGGTTTACCCATAAGCGTTCTTTTGGTACCACTTTCAAGGCTTTACGCAACAAGTGTTCGATCTCTTCCACTTTTGGTACGCGTGGGCTGTGGATGTCGTACACGCCCGGTCCGATGTCGTTCGGGTATTTGAAGTCAGCAAAGGCGGTGAGTAATTCCATATCGGAGCGTGAGGTTTCAATGGTAATCACGTCCGCATCTAAGCCGGCAATTGCTGGCAAAATGTCGTTGAACTCGGAATAACACATATGGGTATGGATTTGGGTGTCATCTTGCACGCCCATATAGCTTAAACGGAAGGCTTCACCCGCCCATTGCAAATAATCGTCCCAATCTGACCGCTTGAGTGGCAAGCCTTCACGGATGGCAGGTTCATCAATTTGGATCACTTTGATCCCAGCCGCTTCTAGATCCAACACTTCGTCCGATAACGCCACGCCGATCTGTTTGCAGACCGTTGAGCGTGGAATATCGTTACGCACGAACGACCATTGTAAAATCGTCACAGGACCTGTCAGCATTCCTTTCATCACTTTGTTGGTGAGGCTTTGGGCATATTGCGACCAACGCACCGTCATCGGTTCAGGGCGAGCTACATCGCCATAAATCACAGGCGGTTTGACACAACGTGAACCGTAACTTTGCACCCAACCAAACTTGGTAAAGGCAAAGCCGTCAAGCAATTCGCCGAAATATTCCACCATATCGTTACGTTCCGCTTCGCCGTGAACCAGCACATCTAAGTCTAACTCTTCTTGGCGGCGAACCACATATTCGATCTCTTTTTTCATCGCCGCTTCGTAATCCACAAGGCTTAAATCGCCTTTCTTAAAGCTCGCACGGGCGTGGCGGATTTCGCTGGTTTGAGGGAATGAACCGATATTTGTCGTTGGTAAAAGCGGTAAGTTTAGCCACGCATTTTGCTTCGCAATACGCTCTGCAAATGGCGATTGACGGCGATCCGCTCCTTCAGGCAAGTTGGCTAAACGAGCTGCCACTTCTGCACGGTGGATCTCTGTTGATGTCGCACGGGCATCAGCCGCCGCTTGGCTTGCGTCTAATTGCGCTTGTACCGCTACACGACCTTGTTCAAGTGCGGTCTTAATTACCGACAATTCTTCGACTTTTTGTAGCGTAAAGGCAAGCCATTGATAAAGTTCAGGTTTATTCGCTTGTAGTTGCGTTTCCACCGCTAAATCATAGGGCGTATGCAACAATGAACAGCTTGGAGCAACCCATAAACGCTCGCCGAGCTTCGCCTTTAACGGCTCAAGCAGATCTAACGCCTGATTTAAGTTCGCGCGCCAAATGTTACGCCCGTCAATCACCCCGGCAGACAGCACTTTGCTGTAATCTTCAAAGGCGGCAAGCTGTTCAGGCGAACGGATTAAATCTAAGTGCAACCCATCAACCGCTAAGCCTTTGAGCAACTCTGCGTGTTCTGCCACCGAACCGAAATAGGTCGCTAATAACAATTTTGCATTCACTTGGCTTAATTCTGCATAGACCGCTTGATAAGCTGCCAGCCACTCCGCCGGTAAATCTAAGGCTAAAGCAGGCTCGTCAATTTGGATCCATTCCACGCCTTCCGCTGCAAGTGCGGTTAAAATTTCACGGTAAACGGGGACAAGTTTGTTTAATAACTCAAAACGATTGAAGGCTTCGCCTTTCTCTTTGCCTAACCAAAGGAAGGTTAATGGCCCGACAATCACAGGTTTGACATTTAAGCCTAAGGCTTTCGCTTCACGGATTTGATTAACGTAGTGAGCTGGGTTGGCTTTAAATTCGGTGTTTTTGTGGAACTCAGGTACGAGATAGTGATAGTTGGTATCGAACCATTTGGTCATCTCAATAGCAAATTGATCTTTGTTACCACGAGCCAGCTGGAAGTATTGAGAAAGCGTTAAATTTTGGCTGTCAAAACCAAAACGAGCAGGAATTGCCCCCGTTGCCACTTGCAGATCTAAAATATGATCGTAAAAAGTAAAATCGCCCACCGCCACGAAATCAGCATTAGCTTCTGCTTGGTGTTTCCAATTTTTTTCACGCAAGGCTTTGGCTAAATCTAATAAATCTTGTTCTGCAATTTCACCACGCCAGTAACGTTCTTGTGCAAATTTTAATTCACGTTTCGCCCCAACACGTGGAAAGCCTAGAATGTGGAATGTTGTCATAATATGCTCCTATTTATGGATGAATTTAAATTGGATTCATCATCTATGAAATATGATTATTATGCAACTTCATAATTTTCAATATTATCATGAAACTTATTCATGCTGAAACCAAGAGGAAAGCGGTTAATTTGTAAGAGTATTTTGATGTTATATTGATGTTTCTGTGGTGGCTTTAAGGCAAATGTATAACACCAAAACAGTCTGAAAAATTAACCGCTTGCTTTTAATACGAATGAATAATGCCTTCAGCACAAGCGAAAGCAGAAGACCAGGCCCATTGGAAGTTGTATCCCCCTAGCCAGCCGGTAACATCAAGAACTTCACCGATAAAGTAGAGACCTTTCACGTGTTTGGCTTCCATCGTTTTCGATGAGATATGATCGGTATCCACGCCCCCCATCGTAACTTCAGCTGTGCGATAGCCTTCGGTTCCGTTTGGTAAGAATTGCCAATGATGAATAAAAAGTTCTAGCGAGATCAACTCCGTTTTGGATAATTGAGCAATCACTTGATCTTTTAACATTTTTTGTTCAAACCAAAGTTCTACGAGCTTTTTCGGTAAATAGCGACTTAACACCGTTTTTAGCTGCAATTTTGGCGAAGATTGACGTAATTCGAGTAAGATCTCTAAAATGTCATTATCAGGCAGTAAGTCAATTTCGACACTTTCGCCCAAGTCCCAATAATTTGAAATTTGCAGAATGGCAGGGCCTGATAAGCCTCGATGTGTAAATAACATTTGGTTATTAAAGGTCATTCCTCGATTGCTCACGCTGACCGGTAATGAGATACCGGATAACTCGGCAAAAGGTTTATCGTTTTCTTTCCACGTAAAAGGCACAAGGCTGGCTCTTGGTGCTATAACCGGAATATCAAATTGTTCGGCAATTTTATAGCCAAATGGGCTTGCACCGAGAGCCGGCATTGAAAGCCCGCCGGTTGCGATGACAAGATGAGGCGTTTGATAGCTTTCACAAGCGGTCTGAATTTGGAAAAAATCTGCAATTTTTTCAACAGAAATGACCGCTTGTCTGAGTTGAATATCTACTTTGCCTTTTTCACATTCTGTTTGGAGGAGATCAACAATTTGCTGAGCGCTTTCATCACAGAAAAGTTGTCCGAGTTCTTTTTCGTGGTAGGAAATCCCATAGCTTGCAACTAAGCCGATAAAATCCCAGTTGGTATAACGAGCTAGAGCGGATTTCACAAAATGGCGATTTTGGCTTAAATAATGATGAGGTGTAACCTCTAAATTGGTGAAATTACAGAAGCCACCGCCCGACATTAAGATTTTGCGTCCAATTTTTTTGCCTGAGTCTAATACAATGACCTTTTTGCCACTTTGCCCCAGTTGAGCGGCGCAAAATAGCCCGGCAGCCCCTGCGCCGATGATCACAACATCAACATTTTTCATTAGAAATTTAATACCTTATCTGCTTCCATTGTCCAATCGGCAAGTTCGCTTAATGTGCCGATCTCCACGCCTTCCGCTAATGGAAGTTCTGTAATACCTCGTGCGTTTGTGCAGGTTTTACAAAGTTTGATGGTTGCGCCTTGAGAGGTTAAGATTTCCAGCATCTGCTGGATATGGTAGCCTTCTGCCGGATTTTGTTTGGCAAGCCCGCCGATAACCGCATCAGACATTAAAAATAGCTTGATTTGGGCTTTATGTTGTTCTTGAATTTGTAGTGCTAGGCGCAGGCTGCTGAAGAAAGCTTCATTGCCATAAGGTGCGGCGTGAACGATAAAAAGTAATTTTTGCATAGGTTATTCTCCATTTTTCCATTGAATGTAAAAGAAGACGCCATTTTGCGTCTTCTTGTTTGATTAACCAACCCAGATAAATTTTGCAATAAAGAGTAGAGAAACGACAGCAACAGAAGGGTTAATTTCTTTCCAACGACCGGTACAGCCTTTCATCACGCAGTAGCTGATGAAGCCAAAAGCAATGCCTTCTGTGATGGAGTATGTAAACGGCATCATTGCTGTTGTAATGAACGCTGGTGTTGCTTCGGTTAAATCGTCCCATTTTACTTCAATAAGGCTGGAAGCCATTAAAATGCCGACAAAGACTAAAGCGCCAGCGGTAGCATAAGCCGGTACTAATCCTGCGAGCGGAGAGAAGAAAATGGTTAAAAGGAATAACAGACCGACCACTAC
The DNA here is from genome assembly GCF_003101015.1 of Actinobacillus porcitonsillarum. Lineage (NCBI taxonomy): Bacteria > Pseudomonadati > Pseudomonadota > Gammaproteobacteria > Pasteurellales > Pasteurellaceae > Actinobacillus > Actinobacillus porcitonsillarum. Next base: position 1,089,465 of record NZ_CP029206.1, read on the forward strand.
TGCGGTTAAACCGGTGCGACCGCCAACCGAGACACCAGAGCCACTTTCAATATAGGTACTGATAGCTGAAGTTCCCATAAATGAGCCAACCATTGCGGCGCTACTATCGACTAATAATGCCTGTTTCATTCTAGGGAAGCGACCTTGTTCATCAGCAAAGCCGGCTTTTGTGGTTACGGCAATTAAAGTGCCTGATGAGTCAAAGAGATTGACAAGCAGGAATGAGAAAATAATGCCGAGTAAGCCAACATCTAAAGCGCCGGCAATATCAACTTGCCCAACAACGGCTTCTAAACTTGGTGGCATAGACATCACGCCGTTGAAGGTTACGGCAGGATCGAAAATTAACGCTAAAGCGGTAACAACCGCAATTGACACTAATACGCCGGAGTGAATACCTTTAGCGGCTAAGATCACAATAATGAAAAAGCCTAATACGCCCATTAACACTTTTGGATCGTGTAAATCGCCAAGGGCAACAAGGGTTGCTTCATTTGGAATAACCAGCCCCATATTTTTAAAGCCGATTAAGGCAATAAATAGCCCAATACCAGCCCCGATACCGACACGTAGTCCAAGCGGAATGGCAGACATAAACCAGTAGCGAATTTGTAAGATTGTGAGTAAAAATAATCCGACTGAACCGAGGAAAATTGCACCCATTCCCACTTGCCAAGAGTAGCCGAGCTTTTGAACAACCACAAAGGCAAAGAACGCATTTAGCCCCATTGCAGGTGCTAAAGCAATCGGTAGGTTACTGAATAAACCCATCGCAATAGTTCCGAATGCGGCAATTAAACAGGTGGTCACGAATACTACTTGTGTATCCATTCCTGCCACGCCAAGAATAGAAGGGTTTACAAAAACAATGTAAACCATCGTAAAGAAAGTGGTAATACCGGCAATAATTTCGGTTTTTGCATTACTGCCTTTTTCTTTTAACTGAAAGAGTTTTTCCAACATAATTTATCTCTTTAAATCTCAAACCAAAGGTGTTTAATAATCTAATACTTGCGCCAGAAGCTCAATGGCTAAAAAGGCTAAGCTGAATTTTTGTTCATCGGCAACAGACCAGAATTGCAAGCTATTTTCTGATTTTGATAATAACTGGCTGATTTGAAGGGCGTTTTGCTCTTCATCTTCGCCATTTTTCACGGCGGTAACGATGTTTTCTTCATTAAATTGTAGCCAGTTTTGAGCTTTCCAGCTTTCGCTTATTGCTTCAACATCAAGTGCATACTCAGATTGTACCGAGATCATTTGTGATATGCCGTAAAAGACCGGCACTTGCACTGAATGGAATTGCACAGAAGCGGTTAAATTTGGTAAAACTTTTGCAAGTTGTAGCTCAAATACACGAGAGAACGGTAATTTTTTCTCATCGCCTTGAACGTTGGCAGGCACTACGTCAAAAGCAATACGTTCAGCATTTTCATCAAATGGAATGCCATTGAGTAAACGTGCAGTTTGACCGGCAAGCTCTTTGACTTTTTCATCGCCAAAATAAGCAGATGGGAGCAAAGAGGTAACAAAAATATGTTGTAAAGGGTAATCTAATAAAGGTTTTAACGCTAACGCTAATTGTGAAATTTGTGGATTAGCAAGGGCAACGATATTTCGCTCACGTAAATTTGCTAATGCTTCATCATTCACACTTGGCACAATAACGGGTACATTACCGATTAGCGCAGTAATGCCATATAAATCTAAGATAATACAGCCTGCTTGAGTGGCTTTGGCAAGCACTTCGGCTTGTGCCATTGGCGCAGCAAAAAGAACGTGTGTGAATTGCGACCAATCTAAATTATCTAATTCAAATTGTTCAACGGCTTTGGCTCCTAGGCGTAAGTTTTGTTCTTCGCCGAAGGGTTCAAGTTCCACGGCGGAAACTTTATCTAAAGTCAAATCGCTGTTTTCTAAGGCTTCAAGTAATTTCTCAGCTAAGGTAAAATCAGCGGCAATGGCAAGATGAATATTGGACATTTTATCTTCCTCTTTAGCTATTAAAAACTGATTATACCTTAAATTTACAGGAACGGACGATGACACCTGCAGTAAACTTACTTAAAAAGCAAAAAATTTCTTTTACGTTACACCCTTATGAACACGATCCCAATAATACAAACTTTGGACAAGAAGCGGTTGAAAAGTTAGGCATTGATGCCAATCAGACCTTTAAGACCTTGTTAGTGGCAGAAAACGGCGATCAGAAAAAACTTGCCGTGATGGTTGTGCCGGTTTCAAGTACACTCAATTTAAAACGTGCGGCACACGCATTAAATGTGAAAAAAGTGGAAATGGCAGATAAAGATATTGCACAAAAAACTACGGGCTATTTATTAGGTGGTATTAGTCCATTAGGGCAGAAAAAACGTTTAACCACGGTTATTGATAAATCAGCCGAGCAATTTGCAACGATGTTTGTATCCGGCGGGAAGCGAGGATTAGATATTGAACTTTCGCCACAAGATTTGGCAAAGTTATTGGATGCAAAATTTGAGGAGATTAAGGAATAATTTTTCTCCTTGTAAAGAAAATCCCCTTAAAGTATGTTTTAAGGGGATTTAAATTTTTTAAGTTATTGATCAACAAATTAAAGATTATTGATTTTTAAATCAATTAACGCTTTTTCTGATTCACTTGTTGCTGTTGTTTTTAGTTGCTCATAAGCACTTTTTGCTGCAGCTTTATCGCCTTTTGCAGAGAGAATATCTGCGCTTAAAAGTTGTTTACGAGATTCCCATGCGCTTCCTTGAATTTGTGCAAGAACAGCAAGTGCTTCATCGTATTGTTTAAGTTGGTAGCCAATTTCAGCTAAACGGAAGCGAATTACAATTTGTAATGTTGCATCATTCGTTGCAGAAAGCGCATTTTGAAGTAAGGTTTGTGCTTTGGCATAATCTGCTTGCGCAATAGCTTGCTTAACTTCTTCTAATTGTGCAAAAACAGCATAGTTAGTTCCTTTCGCTTCTTCCAAAAATTTTGCGACAAGCGGTTGATTTTTAGCTGGATCTTGCAGATACGCTTCCATTGTATTTTGGTAAGACGTTGAAGCCTGTATTGCTGATTCAACTTGATGTTTTTTCCAGAAATTCCAGCCAAAAGTGGCGGCAGCACAGATAAAAATTGCTAATAAAATAGGTGTACTGTTTGCTTTAAACCAATTTTTAGCTTCTTCAAATTGTTGTTCTTCGGTTTTATTAAGGTATTCGCTACTCATTTGATATTAGATCCTTATTGATAGATTATGAAAAACGTTTTTGTAATTCAGCGACTAATGCTGTTTGAGGAACTGTAATTTGTTCCATACCGCTACGAAGATCTTTGATCACAACGGTTTTTTCGGTAACTTCGCTTTCGCCGATCACTAATGCGAATTCAGCTTCCAGTTTATCTGCACGTTTAAATTGTTTTTGGAATTTACCGCCAGAGCAGTGTGTCATAACACGTAAGTCCGGTAATTCTGAACGTAATGTTTCTGCAATTTGGAATGCATTAAGTGTTGCACCTTCGCCTGAATAAACAATGTAAACATCGACTGCTTTTGCCACGGGTACATCTTTATTCACTTCTTGTACTAATAGCACTAAGCGTTCTAAGCCCATTGCAAAGCCAACGCCCTGAGTTGCGTGTCCGCCTAATTGTTCCACTAAACCATCGTAGCGACCACCACCACAAACCGTACCTTGTGCGCCAAGTGCAGAGGTTACCCATTCGAAAACGGTTTTATTGTAGTAATCTAAACCACGAACCAATTTAGGATTTACTTCATATTGAATACCCATCGCATCAAGTAGTGAACAAAGCTGTGTAAAGTGTTCACGGCTTTCCTCATCAAGGTAGTCTAATAATTTAGGCGCATCATTTAGGACTTCTTGTAAGGCTTGATTTTTCGTATCTAAAATACGTAATGGGTTTTTAACCAAACGTTCTTTTTCTTCATCGCTCATAAGTGATTGATGTTGTTCTAAAAATGCAACAAGAGCAGAACGGTAATTTGCACGAGCTTCTAAAGAACCAATCGAATTTAGTTGTAATGACACGTGTTGATCAATGCCTAACGCTTTCCATAAACGAGCCGTTAAAATAATCAATTCTGCATCAATTTCTGGGTTTGGGATCCCGAACACTTCCACACCGGCTTGGTGGAATTGGCGGTAACGCCCTTTTTGTGGACGCTCATGGCGGAACATTGGTCCCATATACCATAGGCGTTGTTCGTTATTGTAGATCCAGCCTCGTTCGATAGCTGCACGTACACAACCTGCTGTCCCTTCAGGGCGTAGGGTTAATTGTTCATCATTATCCCAAAAGGTGTACATCTCTTTTGAAACCACATCGGTTACTTCGCCAATTGCACGTGCAAAGAGCGGTGTACTTTCTACAATTGGCATACGCACTTCAGAATAGCCATAGCTTGCCAATACATTGCGTACTTTGGTTTCAACCCATTGCCATAAAGGGGTTTCGGTTGGAGAACAATCGTTCATACCACGAATTGCTTGAATTGTTTTTGCCACAATATTGTCCTTATTTTTACACCGAGTTAATCTCGATGATCATGTAAAAAAGTGAACAGCACGAGAGAACCCCTCGTGCCATTTAATGATTTTTTATGCCTTAGTCATCATAATACGTTGCGATTGTTCTGCAACTCGCGCGCGTATTTTAGCTTCTAGTTGATCAATCAGTTTATCGTTATCAAAACGTTCTTTTTGACGAACACCATCAAGGTAGAAGCCACTCATTTTATTACTGCCGGTAACACCTAAGTCAGAAATGAGAGCCTCTCCCGGTCCATTAACAACACAACCGATAATGGAAACGTCCATCGGCGTTAAAATATCTTCTAAACGTTGTTCTAGTGCATTCACAGTTGCAATCACGTCAATTTCTTGGCGAGAGCAAGTTGGACAGGCGATAAAGTTAATCCCACGTGAACGAATACGGAGAGATTTTAAAATATCAAAGCCGACTTTTACTTCTTCTACGGGATCGGCTGCAAGCGAAATACGTAAAGTATCGCCAATGCCTTCTGAAAGTAACAATCCTAGCCCAATTGCAGATTTTACCGAGCCGGCTCTTGCGCCACCTGCTTCTGTAATGCCTAAATGTAACGGTTGCTCAATTTGTTTTGCAAGTAATCGATAAGATTCGACCGCTAGAAAAACATCAGAGGCTTTTACGCTTACTTTAAATTGATCGAAATTGAAACGATCTAAAATATCCACGTGGCGTAAAGCACTTTCTAATAATGCTTCCGGAGTAGGTTCGCCGTATTTTTCTTGGAGATCACGCTCTAGTGAGCCAGCATTTACCCCAATTCGAATAGGAATGTTTTTATCTTTTGCACAATCAACAACGGCACGAATCCGATCTTCATTACCGATATTACCCGGGTTGATACGTAAGCAGTCTACGCCATATTCAGCGACTTTTAAAGCAATGCGGTAGTCAAAATGAATATCGGCAACAAGTGGGACATTGACTTGCTGTTTAATCAGTTTAAATGCTTCTGCCGCATCCATTGTAGGTACTGAAACACGTACAATATCTGCACCGACACGCTCTAATGCTTTAATTTGATTTACGGTCGCTTCAACATCAGTTGTTCGTGTATTCGTCATTGATTGAACGGTAATAGGCGCATCGCCGCCGACCGCAACATTACCTACCCAAATCTTTTTAGATTCACGACGTTTAATCGGTGAATGATTTAATGACATAATTAATCCTTATTGAGCTAAAGGTAATTTAATGCGAGCAACACGACCATCAATTTTTAGCGGAACTAATTGACCTTTATAATAGAGTTTAACATTAGCTGGAGCGCCAATGGTTAAGCGATATTGCTCATTTCCATTAAAGGCTAAAACTTCGCCATTAGTATAAAGTTTTTCAGCTAAACTTTTTTTACTTTTCGTATTTTTTACGGTAATCCAGCTCTCTTTTCCAGTAATTTCAATACGTAATTCATCATTAGATACTGCAGCAGGTTGCTCTGTTTCTACTGGATTGGTTTGAGTTTGTTGCAGCACATTCGCACTCTCAATTTGAGGCGCTACTTCTGTTGCAACAGGGGCAGGTTGTGTAGCCAGCTCTTGTGTTGTTGGTGTAGGAGCCGTTTCAGACGATTGAGCAACTTGAGCTACTGGTTGAGCAGGTTGTTCATTTGCTGGCGCAGCTGTATTAGCAACGACTGTTTCGGTATTCGTTGTAGCCGGTTGAATAATAGGTTCAACTTGAGTAGCCTGATTTGTGTTAGCTGGTGTTGGAGTTGCTTCAACAGGAATAGCATTATTAACGAATTGATCGCGATTTTGTTGCTCCGCTTGATAATCTTGCCACCACCATAGTAGTGTCATACCAATAGCTCCCAACAATACGAAGATTGTAAGGTATTTTACCCATTGATTTTGTGATTTTTGTACAACTTTCTCTGATGATGTTTTATGTAAAATTTCTTTAGGAATGGTTACTTCGCCGTAGTTTACACTTGATACCAGTTCTTCTGGTAAGCGTAAGAAACGAACATAGTTACGAACATAGCCTCGTACAAAAGTTGGAGCAACGTTCTGTAAGATAAAAATATCGTTTTCTAATGATTCAAGATGTGACTTTTTCAGATTTGTTTTTTGCGCAACATCTTCAATAGAAAGATTTAATGCTTCGCGTGCGCTTTTAAGTTGCTGCCCGAGTGATAAAGTTGGTTGAGACGTGGTATTAATTGATTCAGTCATAACTAAGCTCTTAATATAAAATACACAAAATTATTCGGAAGTTTAAAGAGGTAACGCTCATTTTGCAATCCAATCTACAGAAATTTGCAAAAAAATTCATTATAGCGGTCATATTTTACTAAATTTTTGCCAAAATCTGATATATGGCAAAAAATTTAGGAAAAATCAGGCGTAGAATATCCACCATAAATGTTTCTATCTTGGTAATTTGATATGTCGGAAAATAGTAAAGCTCGCCTTCTGAAACAAAATTTTGCATCCGGTCTCGTTGTCTTTTTGGTCGCCTTACCACTTTGTTTAGGGATTGCTTTAGCATCAGATGCACCTCCGCTATCGGGTATTATTTCAGGTATTGTCGGGGGGATTGTCATCGGTTGGCTAAGTACGTCACATATTAGTGTTTCTGGTCCAGCGGCAGGGTTAGTGGCGATAGTGGTTGCGACTATTAGCCAATTAGGTTCGTTTGAACTTTTCCTTTGCGCCGGCGTGGTTGCAGGTGCGATTCAGCTTTGTTTAGGCTTTATGCGAGCAGGGAGTATAACCAATTATATTCCTGTCGCTGTGATTGAAGGTATGTTAGCTGGGATTGGTATTCTGATTATTTTCAAACAGCTACCTTATGCTTTGGGAACAGAGGAATTTTCATTAAGCAGTACAAATTCATTTATCAACATTCATCTTGGTTCGTTAATTATTGCGTTGGTTTCTATTTTCATTATGTTGGGTTGGGATTCCTCGCCAAAATTGAAAAAAGTAAAATGGCTTCCTTCAGCACTTATTGCGGTATTGGTCAGCGTTATCATTAACCGTCTTTTTATTTCATCTGGCAGTTATTTAGCCATTCCTGAAAATCAGCTTGTTCAGCTTCCTGTGCCGCATTCCTGGGATGATATGAAACATTTAATTGTATTACCTAATTTTAGCGGTTTTACAAATAGTATTGTTTGGATCACTGGGGCGACAATTGCTGCTGTTGCATCTATTGAAACATTATTGTCTGTGGAAGCGGCAGATCGTCTCGATGTTAAGCGCCGAATTACCGACTCCAACCAGGAATTACGGGCGCAAGGCGTGGGTAACATTATTTCTTCTTTAATTGGTGGTCTTCCAATTACGGCTGTGATTGTTCGTTCGTCAGCGAATGCAAATGCTGGTGCGACACATAAAATATCCGCCATTATTCATGGTATTTTATTGCTAGTTTGCGTGTTAATGATCCCTTCTATTTTAAATGAGATCCCATTAGCGACCTTGGCAGCAGTCTTAATTTTAGTCGGTTATAAACTAGCAAGACCTTCTACTTTCCAACACTTTTGGCAAAAAGGGATCTACCAATTTATTCCTTTTATCGCAACGATGATCGCAGTGGTGTTATTTGACTTATTAAAAGGAGTTGGATTAGGTTTAATTATCAGTATCCTATTTATTCTTCACGGTAATATGAAGCGTGCTTACTATTTAAGTCGTGAGGAATTAGCTGATGCTTCACAGATAACCCTTAATTTGGCGGAAGAGGTTTCGTTTCTAAATAAAGCGGCAATTAAGAAAACATTGAAAAATGTGCAACCTAATTCAACGGTCATTATCAACGCTCAGCATACATCTTATATTGCCTGTGATGTGCTTGAATTAATTGAAGATTTTGCCAATATTTATGCTAAAGAAAATAATATACATGTTGTATTGAAGGGCTTTAAAGCGGATTACGATAACCAAGTGGATCAAACAACGAATATTCGAGTTGAGCATCATCATCGCATCTAATAAAAATAGGCTAATTTTTCAAAAAATTAGCCTATTTTTTATGTGTTTAGCAGTCTATTAGAAACGAACACCAAAACCTGCAAAATACACAAGCGGATCAAGTTTAAGTTTTACTTCATGATCTGCTCCTAGAGCACTAAATTTCGCCGTAGTTTTGATATGGGTATACCAAGCAGCCGCATTAAAATAGAGATTGTCTGTTAATTTCACATCTACCCCTAAGTTAGCAACTGGTCCGAATGAGTGTTTTTTAACATCTAAGTTAGTCACAGCTGGATGAACAGATTTTGCGTGATAGAAGCGGGTATAGTTTAAACCTGCACCAACATATGGACGCACTTTAGAATCGGCATCAAAGAAATAGTATTGCGCATATAGGCTTGGCGGTAATTGTTTAACAATTGCCACACGGCCTAGATTTTCACCAGCACCTAAAAGAGGCACTTTAGCATTGATTTTATGTGAAAATGGTGTTGCACCGAGTAGTTCAATACCAATATTATCAGTGAACATATAGGTACCAGTTAAACCCAATTGTGTATTGTTTTTCACATTTAAATCGACATCAATTGGTGTTTTTGTAGTAGAACTTGAATTTGCATCTACGGTAACTGCACCTGCTCTAAAAATTACACTTCCTGCTTGATGCGCCATTGCTGAACTTGCAACTAATGCACCACCTAAAATAATTGCTAATGTTGTTTTTTTCATAAGTAAATCCCTCTAAGTTATCTCTACCTAAAGATAGGTAGATTGCGCTAGTGTAAATAATTTGAATAGAATGTTATTGATAACGATCAAATTTTTAACATTTACACACTCCGAATGGGGTATTTATTTTATTTTTGTGATCTATTTCACATTTTCTCTTGAAATTTTTTAGGCTATCTCCATTTATTGTAGTGCTGAAGTTTTGCACAAAATGCAAAATCGGTACAGATTAAAAAATGAGAGGAAATGATATGAACTTTGAAAAATTCACAACAAAATTACAAGAAGCGATCGCAGAAGCGCAGTCCTTAGCGGTTGGCAAAGATAATCCTTATATTGAACCAGCTCACTTACTTTATGTACTTTTAAAACAGCAAGATGGCTCGATTGCCCCTTTGTTTACGGCTTTGAATGTGCAACCGCAACAATTAAATAGCGAATTAGAGGCAATTTTACACCGCTTGCCTCAGGTACAAGGCGGAAATACACAACCATCGCAGCAACTTATTCGTTTACTAAACCAATCTGATAAGTTGGCGCAACAATTTGGCGATAGTTTTATTTCATCAGAACTCTTTGTGCTTGCAGCTTTGGACGATAACGGTGATTTAGGAAAATTATTTAAGAAATTTGGTTTAACAAAAGAAAAAGTCACACAAGCCATAAACCAAATTCGAGGAGGAGAAAAAGTGAATAATCAAAACGCAGAAGAAACCAGACAAGCATTACAAAAATATACGATTGATTTAACAGAGCGTGCACGTGCAGGTAAATTAGATCCTGTTATTGGTCGTGATGAAGAGATCCGCCGCACCGTGCAAGTGTTACAACGCCGTACGAAAAACAACCCTGTTCTTATTGGGGAACCTGGTGTGGGTAAAACCGCTATCGTTGAAGGTTTAGCACAGCGTATCGTAAATGGCGAAGTGCCGGAAGGTTTAAAAAATAAACGTGTGTTATCGCTTGATATGGGGGCATTAATTGCCGGTGCAAAATATCGTGGCGAATTTGAAGAACGCTTAAAAGCGGTATTAAATGAATTAGCCAAAGAAGAAGGGCAAGTAATCCTCTTTATTGATGAAATTCATACAATGGTCGGCGCAGGTAAAACCGATGGGGCAATGGATGCAGGCAACTTATTGAAACCATCCCTTGCTCGTGGTGAATTGCACTGCGTGGGAGCGACAACTTTAGATGAATACCGTCAATATATTGAGAAAGATGCCGCATTGGAACGCCGCTTCCAAAAAGTGTTGGTAGATGAGCCAACTGTTGAAGATACGATTGCGATTTTACGTGGTTTGAAAGAACGTTATGAAATTCACCATCACGTACAAATTACCGACCCAGCGATTGTGGCGGCAGCAACCCTTTCACATCGTTATATCTCAGATCGCCAATTACCGGACAAAGCGATTGATTTAATTGATGAAGCGGCTTCCAGCTTGCGTATGGAAATTGACTCTAAACCAGAGCCATTAGATAAACTTGAACGCCGTATTATTCAACTTAAATTAGAACGCCAAGCGTTACAAAAAGAGGAAGACGAAGCAAGCCGCCAACGCCTTGCAAAATTAGATGAAGAATTGACCGCTAAAGAGCGTGAATATTCGGAATTAGAAGAAGTTTGGAAAGCAGAAAAATCAGCTTTATTAGGCACGCAGCATATTAAAACTGAGTTAGAAAATGCACGTATTGCATTAGAACAAGCTCGCCGTGAGAGCAATTTAGAAAAAATGGGCGAACTTCAATACGGTAAAATCCCAGCCCTTGAAAAACAACTTCAAGAAGCGGTAAAACGTGAAGAAGAAGGTGGCGATAACCATTTACTTCGCACTAAAGTAACCGATGAAGAAATTGCCGAAGTGCTTTCAAAAGCGACTGGTATTCCGGTTTCTAAAATGATGGAAGGCGAAAAAGACAAATTACTCCGTATGGAAAATGTGTTACACGCCCGTGTGATTGGTCAAAACGAAGCGGTTGAAGCTGTTGCCAATGCGATTCGTCGTAGCCGTGCTGGATTATCTGATCCGAATAAACCAATCGGTTCATTCTTATTCTTAGGTCCAACTGGGGTAGGTAAAACAGAACTTTGCAAAACGTTAGCGAATTTCTTATTTGACGATCCAGACGCAATGGTGCGTATTGATATGTCAGAATTTATGGAAAAACACAGCGTGTCTCGCTTAGTCGGTGCGCCTCCGGGTTATGTAGGTTACGAAGAAGGTGGTTATTTAACCGAGGCTGTTCGCCGCCGTCCATATTCGGTGGTATTGCTAGACGAAGTAGAAAAAGCACACCCAGATGTGTTCAATATCCTGCTTCAAGTGTTAGATGATGGACGTTTAACAGATGGACAAGGTCGTACCGTAGATTTTCGTAATACGGTTGTGATTATGACCTCAAACTTAGGTTCGCACTTGATTCAAGAAATGCCAGAAGCAAGTTATGCGGAATTAAAAGAAGTCGTGATGTCTGTGGTATCACAACACTTCCGCCCAGAGTTTATCAACCGTATTGATGAAACAGTGGTGTTCCACTCACTTGGACAAGAGCATATTCGTTCGATTGCACGTATTCAATTAGAACGTTTAATCAAACGTATGGCAGAACGTGGTTATGAGGTAACCATTACCGATGCAGCAATTGACCATATCGGTAAAGCAGGATTTGATCCACTCTTCGGTGCTCGTCCACTTAAACGTGCGATTCAACAAGAGCTTGAAAACCCATTAGCACAGCAAATTTTAGGCGGTAAATTATTACCAAATAGACCTGTTGTAGTCGATTACCAAGATGACAATTTAGTGATTAAAAATAGTTAATGACGATAAAAGGGAGCTTCGGCTCCCTTTTCACTTATGCAAGCAGTTGAATTTTGCTTGCTTAATGGAAAATGGAATTAGGCGAAAAAAATTTAACCCCATTAATTTAGCAGACACATCAATGTTGAATTGTCTATTCACTAGAGCTTAAGCTACTACTTATTCTTAAGTAGTTCATTCATTTCTAATAAAAGTTTATTTTCCCTTTTCAAATTCTCAATTGTTTCAGCTTGATGGGCAATTATTAATTGTTGGCGTTGAATCTCAAGTTGCATATCACTATTTGCGTTGCTAAAAAATGCATTATTAAATGAACTTGTATTTGTAGAATTAGCAAATTGAAACTGAGCTTCACCATAAGAAAGCAATTCCAATACATCAACACCTAAAACATCGGTAATTTGTTCTAAACGATCTAAATTCAGACGTGTATCACCACGTTCAATTTTTGCATAACCTTGAGTGGACATATTCAATTTCATCGCCATTTCCTCTTGAGTCCATTGATGGCTTTCACGTAAATAACGGATTTTTTCATTTGTTTTCATAAATAAGTACTTTCTGTATAGGTAAATCAACAATTTAGGAATGTGAATTTTACTCTTAGTTGATTGTAGCATTGAATTTGAGAAATGTATAATTTGTCTAATTTTTATCTATTCGTTAATATAAGGAAATCAAATGGAAAATGAAACAATAATCCTTGCCCTAAGAATCATTGCCTCACTATGCTTTTGGGGCTTTATATTAACCTTTCTATTTAAAGGGATTAAATATCTTTATCTACGCTTCATAAAAAAACAACCTGTTGATATATCTTTTGATAAGCCAATGTCTGATGAAGAGAAAATGAAAATTGCACAAGAAATTGGTGAGAATAAACACAAAAATTCTATTTTTCAGACAATATATAACGTCCTGTTACTAATAATAGCAACACCTTTTTTATTAATTGGTAAGTTAATTAAAGGTGTTATTTATGTATTCATAAAACGTTGCCCAAAATGTAAAGCAGAACAAATTGAAGAATTAGGTTCTAAAGAGATTGATAGATGGCTTGATTATAAAAAAGTCGATGAACGTCTAGCATCAGGAAAAACTAAAACAAGGCATGTACAAGTAACTAAGGTAAAAATTCGATACGATTATCGTTGTAAAAACTGTGGACACCATTTCAGTGAAACAGCTACTAGAGAAAAATAATGCTTACAGAAAAATTTAAACACACAGCTCTTTCTTTTGCTGGCTGTGATGGTGGAAATCCAAAATCTGATGTATGGTTCTGTGGCTTAGAATGGGGCGGAGAACAAAAAGAACTACTTGATCCAGCCATTGATGAAAACAGTATTTATTCTTGGTCATCTGAAGAGTTTGAAGGTGCGTGGACTGCACAATACAATCAAAAAATTTGCTGGTTTCTATGGTATTTTCATAATTTAGAGTGGAACGAAAGAGAAAATAGCGAAATTTTTGTTAAACGGCATCATATTCTTTATAGCCAAAAAGAAAATGGCATAGGTTTTAAAATGAATATGTTACCAATCAGTTTTCCTAATCGAAATAGTGTTAATTGGAATGAAACTCTTCAAGAATTAACGGGAATAAATTCATTTTATGAATACCGAGAATGGTGTGTTACATATCGAGGGGAATTTTTTAGAAAAATCGTACAAAAATATCAACCCAAAGTCATTGTTTGTACTGGAATTTCTGAGGTAAATAATTTTGCCCGCTTTTTCACAGGGAAACCAGATTTTACTTATTCGGATAATTCAGAGCTAAAAATTGCCTATACTAAATTTGAAAATGCACTAATTTGTGTTAGCCCATTTTTTGGTGGGGCATCAGGTATTAATTCCTACGAAAAAATGGAAATTCTAGTAAATGATATCAAACTGCAATTAGAAAAATAACTACGATAATAAGGTATGAAAGAGCTGAGCTGATTTGATCTGGTAGATCCTCCAGAGTTCGTTGCCCGTTTTGCCAAATCTCCCCTAACCCCTCTTTGCTAAAGAGGGGTTAGGGGAGATTTGTAGAAATCAAAATCGGAGTGAGAGAATACAAAATCCCGGTGAATCACTTCAGTTATCAAGCGGTCATCTTTTTGCAAACTTTTGCAGAAATACGACCGCTTTATTTAACTTATTCTTCTTCCGTAAACTTCGCCGCTTTATAGGTTGGGTTCATTAAGTTTTCCACAGAGAGAATATCATCAAGTTGTGCTTCAGTGAGTAAGCCCATTTCTAACACCACTTCACGCACGCCTCGTCCTGTTTGAGCACAGATTTTACCAACAATATCGCCATTGTGGTGACCGATGAATGGGTTGAGATAAGTCACAATGCCGATTGAGTTAAACACGTAGTTTTGGCAAATTTCGCGGTTTACGGTAATGCCATCAATACATTTATCGCGTAAGTTCACGCACGCATTGGCAAGGATGTCGATAGATTCAAACATTGCTTGTCCAATTACAGGCTCCATTACGTTTAATTGAAGTTGTCCTGCCTCGGCAGCAAAGGTAATGGTGGTGTCATTGCCAATTACTTTAAAGCAAACTTGGTTTACCACCTCAGGCACAACTGGGTTTACTTTAGCAGGCATAATTGAAGAACCTGCTTGTAATTCAGGTAAGTTGATTTCATTTAAACCTGCACGAGGGCCTGAAGAGAGCAAACGTAAGTCATTACATACTTTTGAAAGTTTTACCGCAGTACGTTTTAACGCGCCGTGAACCATCACATAAGCACCGCAGTCAGAAGTTGCTTCAATTAAGTTTTCAGATAATACGCAAGGTAAACCTGTTACCTCAGAAAGATGTTTAACAACTAAATCAGAATAGCCTTCAGGGGTATTTAAGCCCGTGCCAATCGCAGTTGCACCAAGGTTCACTTCAAGTAATAATTTCGCTGTGCGTTTTAAATTGCGGACTTCTTCATCCAGCAACACCGCAAAGGCTTTAAACTCTTGACCGACGGTCATTGGTACCGCATCTTGTAATTGTGTGCGTCCCATTTTTAATACACCAGCAAATTCTTCAGCTTTTGCTTCAAAACCTTTTTGTAAGTAACGGACTTTTTTAATTAAGTGCATAATGCTGTTATATACAGCAATACGGAAGCCCGTAGGGTATGCGTCATTAGTTGATTGGCTCGCATTAACGTGATCCATTGGATTCACAATTTTGTATTCGCCTTTTGCATGACCAAGGATTTCAAGGGCAAGGTTTGCGACCACTTCGTTAGTATTCATATTAACCGAAGTACCTGCACCGCCTTGATAAACGTCTGATGGGAATTGATCCATGCAACGTTTATTGACAAGGATTTCATCACAAGCCTGAACGATCGCTTTGGCAATTTTTTTCGGAATCGCACCAAGTTCGCCGTTTGCAAGAGCCGTTGCTTTTTTAACCATAACCATGCCACGTACAAATTCAGGAACATCAGAAATGGTATTTTTGGAAATATTAAAGTTTTCAACCGCTCTTAATGTATGAATCCCCCAGTACGCATCATTGGGTACTTCTCTTTCGCCTAATAAATCCACTTCAACACGAACGTTTTTCATATAAACCTCAAAAAAATTTAAGTAATCAAATCGGGGGAGATCATAACGATTTTAGAAAATAGAAAATGTGATATAGATCACATTTCTTGAAGGCGATACAGGATATAAATTCACTATTCGGATTAGTTTTTTTTATGAATGGAACAGGTGGAGAAAGTAAAGCGTAGGTAAACCAAGCAACCAAAATAGCCCAGATACCACTACGGCAGTATGAAATTGCCAATGTTTTGTTTTATGTTTGATATATTTCATTGCTAAAAATGTACCAATAAATCCACCTGCAACACAAAGGGAAAGTAGATAGGATTCAGGAATACGCCATTCGCCTTGAATGGCCTTTTGTTTATCTCGGTACATGAAGATAAAGCTCACTAAATTGATCACGAGAAAGCAAATAAAAAAGAATTGCATAAGAACCTCAATAAAAAACCGCTTGTGAAATGATATTAACACAAGCGGTCTATTTTCTTTTATTTTTTACGAATTAGAGGATTTCGACTTGTTCAGTACCTTCGCCTAAAGCTTCGATTTTACCGATAACCCACACTTTTTCGCCAGCTTGATTTAACACAGCTAATGCTGTTTCAGCTTCTTTTTCCGGTAGCGCAATAACCATACCGACACCGCAGTTGAAAGTACGGTACATTTCATAACGGCTGATATTGCCTTTTTGTTGTAACCAATTAAAGATCGCAGGCCATTCCCAACTTTTTTCTTGGATAACCGCTTTTGTATTTGCCGGTAAAACACGTGGGATATTTTCCCAGAAACCGCCACCGGTTAAGTGAGCAATCGCATGAACATCTACCTGTTTGACTAACTGAAGCACTGATTTCACATAAATTTTAGTTGGTGCTAATAAATGTTCACTCAGTGGTTTACCTTCTAAGTCATCTGTCGCTTTTGCACCACTGATTTCAAGTACTTTACGAATTAAAGAATAACCATTTGAATGAGGGCCGCTTGAAGCTAAAGCAACTAGCACATCGCCGGCTTTTACCGCTGAGCCATCAATGATTTCTGATTTTTCAACAACGCCAACACAGAAACCGGCTAAATCGTAATCGCCTTCGTGATACATTCCCGGCATTTCGGCAGTTTCACCACCAACTAATGCACAACCAGACATTTCACAACCATCTGCGATGCCTTTAATCACATCTGCCGCCACATCGACTTCTAATTTACCTGTCGCATAATAATCTAGGAAGAAGAGCGGTTCCGCACCTTGTACGACTAAATCATTTACGCACATTGCAACTAAATCTTGACCGATCGTATCGTGTTTATTCAGATCAATGGCTAAACGTAATTTTGTTCCTACACCGTCTGTACCTGAAACTAAAATAGGTTCTTTATATTTTGTCGGTAATGCGCATAATGCACCGAAACCGCCTAAGCCTCCCATAACTTCAGGACGGCGAGTACGTTTTACATCGCCTTTAATGCGTTCGACCAATTCATTACCAGCGTGAATATCAACGCCAGCGTCTTTATAGCTAAGTTGTGTGTTGCTCACAGTAAAAACCTCAACAGAGTATATTGGATAAAATCGGGGGGATTATACCATTAAGCAAACGTTTGCGGTATAGGAAATTCGGAAAATCTTATGTAGTTGTTTTGTAAATAGCGAAGAAATCCCCGCATTACAAAGACAAATTTCGAAAAGTCATCTATAATTTACCACTCATTAAGCGGTTAGATTTTGCGATAAATTAACAAAAAATGAATGTATAAAAATCAGCAAAAATCAGACCGCTTTACTTTTAATCTCGTGGTTCGAAAACCTCCCACGCAAAAAAACTAAGGATACAAAATGCAACAACCTCAAAAAGCGATCGTCATTTTTTCTGGCGGTCAGGATTCGACTACCTGCCTTTTTCAAGCTATTGCGGAATTTGGTAAGGAAAATGTGGAAGTTATCACTTTTCAATATGGGCAACGTCATGCGATTGAACTCGAAAAAGCGCAATGGATTGCTCAAGATCTTGGTGTAAAACAAACTCTCGTTGATACTTCACTTATCAAAGCGATTACTTCAAATGCGTTGATGGACGAGCAGGCAAAAATAGAGCAACAAGGCGATAAACCAAATACGTTTGTGGATGGTCGCAATGCGCTTTTTTTACTTTATGCTGCAATTTACGCAAAAGGACAAGGCATTCAAACAATTTTTACAGGCGTATGTGAAACAGATTTTAGCGGTTATCCGGACTGTCGTGATGTTTTTGTTAAATCAATGAATGTAACGCTCAATTTAGCCATGGATTACAACTTTAACATTCGTACGCCATTGATGTATTTGACGAAAAAAGAAACATGGCGATTAGCGGATCAGCTTGGCGCTTTTGATTATATTCGTGAGCATACTCATACTTGTTATTTAGGCGTTGAAGGCGGCTGCCATACTTGCCCAAGTTGTTTATTGCGTGAAAAAGGGCTAAATGAATATCTTGCAGAGCGAGGAGAAAAGCATGTTTAAAATTGCTAAAGAATTCAGTTTTGACATGGCACATATGCTCGATGGGCATGATGGGAAATGCCAAAATTTACATGGACATACCTATAAATTACAAGTTGAGGTAACGGGTAATTTACATCTTGATGGTGCAAAAAGAGGGATGGTCATGGATTACTCAGATTTAAAAGCGGTGGTTAAACAGCATATTTTAGATCCTATGGATCACGCTTTTATTTACGATTTGCAGAGTGAGAAAGAAACTAAAGTTGCACAATTACTGATGGATTTAGATTCTAAAGTGTACGGTATTCCAAGCCGCACAACGGCGGAAGAGATGGCAAAATATATGTTTGAAAAACTTGCCAACGTTGGGCTACCTGTCAGCCTTATCCGTTTATGGGAAACGCCAACCTCTTATTGTGAATATAGCCGATAAGGATATGTGATGATTTTTAGTACGATTACCTATCCTATTGTTGAAATTTTTGAGAGTTTACAAGGTGAGGGATTTAATACGGGGATGCCGAGCATTTTTATCCGATTTGGCAAATGTAATTTAACCTGCTCATGGTGTGATACGCCTTATCATCAATTTGACAGCTGGACATTACCCCAAATTTTGGAAAAAGTAGAAGGCTATCAGGCAAAAAACATTATTATTACAGGAGGAGAACCGACTATCCAACCTAATTTGACGGTTTTGCTTGATGAATTAAAACGCCGAGGTTATTTTTTAGCGATAGAAACTAATGGGCTAAAAGATATTCCAAGCCAAATTGATTATATCGCAACAAGCCCGAAGCGATTGTATGCTGAAAAGTATCAACGCCGTTGTATTCCCTTTGCGCATGAAGTGAGAATTGTTGCAGATGAGAATGTGATCGCTTTTTGTGAACAAATCGAAGCACAAATTAATGCGGAGCGTTATTATCTCTCTCCTTGTGAGGTTGAAGGAAAAATGAACTTACTTGAGACCATTACACAGATTGGTTTGCTGAATCAACGTAAAAATAAACCTAAGTGGCAGCTAAGTATTCAAACACATAAAATTGTGGGGATTGAGTAAAGCATATCTAGTCTAATATACAAAAAGGTCGAACAAATGTTCGACCTTTTCTTTAATAGTAAGAGTGTTCACCATGTTGATGTTCTGTCACATCTTTTACGCCTGCTAATTCATCAGGGAATTGGAGCAGAAGTTGTTTTTCGATACCTTCTTTTAAGGTTACATCAACCATTGAGCAACCATTACAGCCACCACCAAATTGTAAGATTGCAAATTTATCTTCAGTGACTTCAATCAAAGTAACTTTACCGCCATGGCTGGCAAGTTGAGGGTTGATTTGGGTTTGAATAACGTAATCTAAGCGTTCAATAAAAGGCGCATCATCTGCAACTTTACGCATTTTGGCATTAGGTGCTTTTAATGTGAGTTGTGCTCCCATTGGATCCGTTACATAATCAATTTCAGCTTCATCAAGAAATGGTAAGCTAATTTCATCAACAAATGCAGAAAAACCATTATATTGGAACTCTGTATCGGTATCTTCTACGGCATTTGGTGGGCAATATGACACACCACACTCAGCATTTGGTGTACCCGGATTAACGACAAAGATACGAATGTTAGTACCTTCTTCCTGTTGTTCTAATAAACGGCGAAAATGAGTTTGAGCCGTTTCTGAAATAGAAATGTGAGTAGTTTGTTCTTGTTCCATATTCTTTCTCATCTTAAATAATTGAGTAATTTTATAAAGTATTCTACGCCTTATCCTATTGTGAATCTAGCTTAAATTAAGCAATTTAAACAATAAATAAACATAATCATCTTTCATAAAGAACCTCTAATCATTTGGAGGTAGGTATTTATTCGTGTTTACTTGATATATTGATAAAGTTCAATTATTCAAGAGATAAAATGTAAAAAAATTGTGTTTTTATGGAAAGATGCTCCTGTTTTGGGGTAGAATAGGGTGTTTATTTTACCTCGTGATAACACGGTGTAAAAATCTGATTTGAGAAATTTGGTAACTTTAGGAATAAGTGGGGGAATTCGTTTATTTCTACATTGAAGTTACAGCTCAAGAGAAGGGGTTGCGAGTTTTCGCAATCGTATTTTTAACCCAAGAAAAAGTAGTGCAAATAATATGATTACAATCAAAAAAGGCTTGGATTTACCGATTGCAGGTAAGCCGGCACAAGTAATCCATAACGGCAATACCGTTAATGAAGTTGCGATCCTTGGCGAAGAATATGTAGGTATGCGTCCTTCAATGAAAGTCCGTGAAGGCGATGTTGTCAAAAAAGGTCAGGTTCTTTTTGAAGATAAAAAGAATCCAGGCGTTTTATTTACAGCACCTGCAAGTGGTACTGTGGTTGCGATCAACCGTGGTGAGAAACGTGTTCTTCAGTCTGTGGTGATCAAAGTTGAGGGTGATGAGCAAATTACCTTTACTCGCTATGATGTGGCGCAATTAAAAGCCTTAACCGCTGAGCAAGTAAAACAAAATTTAGTGGAATCAGGTTTATGGACTGCGTTCCGTACTCGCCCATTCAGTAAAGTACCTGCATTAGATGCGAACCCATCTTCTATTTTCGTAAATGCAATGGATACGAATCCATTGGCAGCGGAGCCGGAAGTGGTTTTAAAAGAATTTGAAGCCGATTTCAAATATGGTTTAACGGTATTAACTCGCCTATTTGAAGGGCAAAAACCCGTTTATTTATGTAAAGATGCGGATAGTAACATTCCTTCAAGCCCAGCGATCGAAGGTGTAACCATTCAATCATTTAATGGTCCTCATCCTGCTGGCTTAGTAGGTACACATATTCACTTTATTGATCCGGTTGGTGCAACCAAACAGGTATGGCACTTAAATTACCAAGATGTTATTGCAATTGGTAAGTTATTTACTACTGGCGAATTATTTACTGATCGTGTGATTGCTTTAGCTGGTCCACAAGTGAAGAATCCTCGTTTAGTGCGTACTCGTTTAGGCGCAAATCTTTCACAATTAACGGCAAATGAATTAGAAGTAGGCGAAAATCGTGTGATTTCCGGTTCAGTTCTTTGTGGTGCGAAAGCGTTTGGTCCGGTCGATTATCTTGGTCGTTATGCATTACAAGTTTCTGTCATTGCTGAAGGTCGTGAAAAAGAGTTTATGGGATGGATTTCTCCACAAGCTAATAAATTCTCGATTACACGTACTGTGTTAGGTCATTTCGGACGTAAATTATTTAACTTTACAACGGCTGAAAATGGTGGCCATCGTGCAATGGTTCCAATTGGTAACTATGAGCGTGTTATGCCATTAGATATTATCCCGACATTATTACTTCGTGATTTAGAAGCGGGGGATACAGATTCAGCGCAAGCGTTAGGTTGCTTAGAGCTAGATGAAGAAGATTTAGCATTATGTACTTTCGTTTGTCCGGGTAAAACCGATTATGCTCCACTCTTACGCCAAGCGTTAGATAAGATCGAGAAGGAAGGTTAATAATGGGTTTAAAAAATCTTTTTGAAAAAATGGAACCTGCATTTTTACCTGGCGGTAAATATGCAAAGCTCTATCCATTATTTGAAGCAATGTACACACTAATGTACACGCCAGGTTCTGTTACACGTAATACAACCCATGTACGTGATGCATTGGATTCAAAACGTATGATGATTATTGTTTGGTTAGCGTTACTTCCTGCCGTATTTTACGGTATGTATAACGTTGGTCATCAATCAATCAATGCAATTTTAAGCATGAATACCACCGTTGAAGCATTAGCAGCAAAAGACTGGCACTATGTGTTAGTTCAAATGTTAGGCTTAGATGTTTCTGCAACAGCCGGTATTGGCAGCAAAATGGCGCTAGGCGCAGTATTCTTCTTACCAATCTACTTAACCGTATTTGCGTTAGGTTCATTGATTGAGATTATTTTTGCGGTTGTGCGTGGTCACGAAGTAAACGAAGGTTTATTCGTAACAACCATTCTTTTTGCGTTAATTGTTCCGCCAACATTACCTTTATGGCAAGCCGCTTTAGGTATTACGTTTGGTTTAGTGGTTGCGAAAGAAGTATTTGGTGGCGTAGGTAAAAACTTTATGAACCCGGCTTTAGCAGGTCGTGCGTTCTTATTCTTTGCATATCCAGGGCAAATTTCAGGTGATTTAGTTTGGACTGCAGCAGACGGCTTCTCTGGTGCAACCGCACTTTCTCAATGGGCAGTGGGTGGCCAAGCAGCACTTAAACATGTTGCAACAGGCGAACCAATTACTTGGATGGATGCTTTCTTAGGTAATATCCCAGGTTCTATGGGCGAAGTTTCAACAATCGCATTAGCAATTGGTGCAGCAATTATTGTGTTTGCCCGTATTGCTTCATGGCGAATCATTGCAGGTGTAATGGTTGGTATGGCTGGCATGGCAACTTTATTTAACCTCATCGGTTCAGATACTAACCCATTATTCTCTATGCCTTGGCATTGGCACTTAGTATTAGGTGGTTTTGCAATCGGTATGTTCTTTATGGCAACGGATCCAGTATCTGCGGCATTTACCAATAAAGGTAAATGGTGGTACGGTATTTTAATCGGCGTAATGGCTGTGTTAATCCGTGTTGCAAACCCTGCATACCCAGAAGGTATGATGTTAGCGATTTTATTTGCTAACCTATTTGCTCCGATCTTCGACTACTTAGTGGTTCAAGGTAACATTAAACGTAGAAAAGCGAGAACTGCATAATGGCTAAATTTAATAAAGATAGCGTAGGCGGTACTTTAACCGTCGTTGTGTTGTTGAGCTTAGTCTGTTCTCTTATCGTAGCAGGTGCAGCTGTAATGTTAAAACCTGCTCAAGAGATCCAAAAACAGCTTGATAAACAAAAAAATATTTTACAAGCGGCTGGTTTAATGCAAAAAAATACCAATGTTCAAGAAACCTATGCAAAATTCATCGAACCTAAAATCGTGGATTTAGCAACAGGCGATTATGCTGAAGGTATTACCAATTTTGA
The DNA here is from genome assembly GCF_003101015.1 of Actinobacillus porcitonsillarum. Lineage (NCBI taxonomy): Bacteria > Pseudomonadati > Pseudomonadota > Gammaproteobacteria > Pasteurellales > Pasteurellaceae > Actinobacillus > Actinobacillus porcitonsillarum. The sequence goes on from NZ_CP029206.1 coordinate 1,112,545, forward strand.
TGCAAAAGCGGCAGCAAAAGATCCTGCTCAAAACGTGAAAATCGCACAGGCTGATGATAAAGCTGGCATTAAAACTCGCGCAAAATATGCTGAAATTTATCTTGTAAAAGATGAAAGCGGTAAAGTAACTCAAGCCGTGTTACCAATGTATGGTAATGGTTTGTGGTCTATCATGTATGGTTTTGTTGCAGTACAACCTGACGCCAACACAATCAATGGTATTACTTACTATGAACAAGGTGAAACAGCAGGTCTTGGTGGCGAGATTGCAAATCCAAACTGGCAAAAATACTTTGTAGGTAAGAAATTATTTGATGAGCAAGGCAATGTCGCTTTAACTGTTGCTAAAGGAGCTTCAGCAAATAAAGATCATGGTGTAGATGGTCTTTCCGGTGCAACTTTAACTTCAAATGGCGTTGATGGTTCATTTAAATATTGGTTTGGTCCACAAGGTTTTGGTCCATTCTTAGCAAAATTTAAAGCAGCAGGAGCTAACTAATGGCTAGTAACAATCTTAAAAAATTATTGTTATCGCCGGTAGCGGATAACAACCCGATTGCATTACAAATCTTAGGTATCTGTTCTGCACTTGCGGTAACCACTCAGTTACAAACAGCAGTAGTAATGGCGATTGCAGTAAGTTTAGTAACAGCTTTCTCAAGTATGTTTATTTCAATGATTCGTAACTATATCCCAAATAGTATTCGTATCATTGTGCAAATGGCGATTATTGCATCGTTAGTAATTTTGGTGGATCAAATTTTACGAGCTTATGCTTATGATCTTTCTAAACAGTTATCCGTATTCGTGGGTTTGATTATCACAAACTGTATCGTAATGGGACGTGCTGAAGCATTTGCAATGAAATCTGCACCATTAGAAAGCTTTGTAGATGGTATCGGTAACGGTTTAGGTTACGGTGTTATTCTTGTAATCGTGGCATTCCTTCGTGAATTAATTGGTTCAGGAAAACTCTTTGGGGTAACTATTTTCCAAACGGTTCAAGATGGTGGTTGGTATCAAGCTAACGGCTTATTCTTATTAGCACCAAGTGCGTTCTTTATTATTGGCTTCTTAATCTGGGGCTTAAGAACGTGGAAACCAGAACAAGTGGAGAAATAAGATGCAAGAATTACTTAGTATTTTTGTGAAATCAGTATTCATTGAGAATATGGCGCTTTCTTTCTTCCTTGGTATGTGTACATTCCTTGCGGTGTCTAAGAAAGTATCAACAGCATTTGGTTTAGGTATTGCGGTAATTGTAGTATTAGGTATTGCTGTTCCTGCAAACCAAATTGTTTATGAAAACGTCCTAAAAGATGGTGCGCTTGTTGAAGGTGTAGATTTAAGTTTCTTAAACTTTATTACCTTCATTGGGGTAATTGCTGCATTAGTTCAGATTCTTGAAATGGTGTTGGATAAATTCTTCCCTGCACTTTATAGCGCATTAGGTATTTTCTTACCATTGATTACAGTAAACTGTGCAATTTTTGGTGCGGTATCATTCATGGTTCAACGTGAATATACGTTAGGACAATCAGTTGTTTACGGTATCGGTGCAGGTACAGGCTGGATGTTAGCAATCGTAGCACTTGCCGGTTTAACAGAAAAAATGAAATATTCTGATGTGCCTGCAGGTTTACGTGGTCTAGGCATTACCTTTATTACCGTTGGCTTAATGGCGTTAGGCTTTATGTCATTCTCAGGTATTCAACTATAAGGAGTAGATTGTGGATAGTAATTTTATTTTCGGTATTATCGCATTTACTGCTCTTGTATTAGTGCTTGCGGTTATTATCCTTTTCGCTAAATCGAAATTAGTTGATTCAGGCGACATTACGATCTCTATCAATGAAGATCCATCAAAAGCGATTACCTTACCGGCTGGTGGTAAATTACTTGGCGCATTAGCGAGCAAAGGCATTTTCGTTTCATCAGCTTGTGGTGGTGGTGGCTCTTGTGGTCAATGTATCGTAAAAGTGAAAAGCGGTGGTGGTGAGATTTTACCAACTGAGCTTTCACACATTACTAAGCGTGAAGCCAAAGAAGGTTATCGTCTTGCTTGCCAAGTAAACGTGAAGAGCAATATGGATGTAGAACTTCCAGAAGAGATCTTTGGCGTGAAAAAATGGCAATGTACCGTTATTTCTAACGATAACAAAGCGACTTTCATTAAAGAGCTTAAATTAGCAATTCCAGAAGGCGAAGAAGTACCATTTCGTGCCGGTGGTTATATCCAAATTGAAGCAGATCCGCATACAGTTAATTATAAAGACTTTGATATTCCTAAAGAATATCATGAAGACTGGGATAAATATAACTTATGGCGCTATGTTTCTAAAGTGGACGAGCCAATTATCCGTGCTTATTCAATGGCTTCATATCCGGAAGAGAAAGGCATCATTATGCTTAACGTGCGTATTGCAACGCCTCCACCAAGCAATCCGGATGCACCTCCAGGTCAAATGTCTTCATACATTTGGTCATTAAAACCGGGTGATAAAGTAACGATTTCTGGTCCGTTTGGTGAATTCTTCGCCAAAGAAACCGATGCAGAAATGGTATTTATCGGTGGTGGTGCTGGTATGGCACCAATGCGTTCACATATCTTTGACCAATTAAAACGTTTACACTCTAAACGTAAAATGTCATTCTGGTATGGTGCACGTTCTGAGCGTGAAATGTTCTACGTTGAAGATTTCGACCAATTACAGGCAGAAAATCCAAACTTTACATGGCATGTGGCACTTTCAGATCCACTTCCTGGTGATAGAGAAGACTACTTCCGTGGCTTTATTCATAATGTTCTTTATGAAAACTACCTGAAAAACCACGAAGCACCGGAAGACTGTGAATACTACATGTGCGGACCTCCGATCATGAACTCTTCTGTGATCAAGATGTTAAAAGATCTTGGTGTAGAAGATGAAAACATCTTATTAGATGACTTCGGTGGTTAATAAACGATCTTAATAATTGAGAGATAAGCGGTTAAATTTGTAAAATGTTTTGCAAATTTGACCGCTTTTACTTTACCTTTCTCAATCCCCTAACTATCAGACTTATGCTATAATCGCCCAAGTTTTTATCTAAGATTTTGGTGAGTAAATAAATGAAAAAACTCCTTTTAATTTTAACCACACTTTTTGCTTTAACAGCGTGTAAACCAGAACCAAAACAAATTGCCTTTGAAGGTAAAACAATGGGAACAACTTACCACATTAAGTATATTGATGATGGTAGTGTGAAAAATTTACCTAAAGCCGAAGAGGTTCAAGAACAGCTTGATCAGCTTCTTAAAACGGTAAATGATGAGATGTCCACTTACCAAAAGGACTCTCAAATTACGCAATTTAACCAATCTCGTGAGGTAAATGTCCCTTTTAGCGTCTCTACGGATTTCGCTAAAGTGGTTGAAGAGGCAATTCGATTAAATAAAGTTACCGAAGGAGCCTTAGATGTTACCGTAGGTCCATTAGTGAATTTATGGGGGTTTGGTCCGGATAAACGTTTAAATAAAGTACCAAGTGCCGAGCAAATTGCAGAACGAGCAGCACGAGTCGGGATTGAAAAAATTTCTGTGGCGTTTGGTGATAACGATCGCAAAAATGGTAAAGGTTTACTAACTAAAAAAGTGCCAGAGCTTTATCTTGATCTTTCTGCAATTGCAAAAGGGTTTGGCGTAGATAAACTTGCTGAACATCTTGAAAAACTTGGTTTAGCAAACTATCTTGTTGAAATCGGCGGCGAATTACGTGGTAAAGGCAATAATTTACAAGGTCAAGCGTGGAAAATTGCGATAGAGCAACCAACCTTTGCACAAGGTCAAGCGGCTCAAATTACCGTGCCATTACACAATTTAGGTATGGCAACTTCAGGAAATTATCGTAATTATTTTGAAGATGAACAAGGCAATCGCTTATCACATATTATTGATCCGAAAGCATTAGAGCCTGTTCGCCACAATTTAGCCTCAATCACGGTTCTTGCACCAACAACAATGACCGCTGATGGCTTATCCACAGGGCTTTTTGTTCTAGGGGCAGAAAAAGCGCTTGAAGTCGCAGAGCGTGAAAAATTACCTGTTTTCTTAATTATTAAAAACGGGGAGACATTTGAGACACAAATGTCGAGCGAATTTAAGAAACTCATTAACTAATCGTGGAGTAAATATGGAAACGATATTATTAACTTTTGGCTTTTTTATTGCGGTAATTTTTGCCATGTCGATTGGCTTTATCATTAAAGGTAAAACAATCAAAGGCAGTTGCGGTGGGATCACTGCATTAGGTATGAAAAAAATGTGCGATTGCGAAGAACCTTGCGATAATCTGAAATCAAAAATCGCAGATGGTACAGCAGATCCTAACGAAGTTGCTCGTTTTGAAAAGAAAGCCGAGCCACAATTCTACGAAGTAAAATAATGTGATATATCAAGCGGTTAAATTTGTAAAAATTTTTGCAAAAATAACCGCTTGCGGTATATCCATATCCTTTTTTAATCATAACGTGCTTCGCCTTTAACGAAGTAAACGGGAGAACTATGTCAAATTCTAATCTATTACAATCATCTACTTATGATTCACATTTTCCGCCTTTAACGGAAGAACAGCGTGCTGAAAATGCCAAGAAAAAAGTTATTATCGGTATGTCCGGCGGGGTGGACTCCTCGGTTTCGGCTTTTATTCTTCAACAGCAAGGCTACCAAGTTGAAGGCTTATTTATGAAAAACTGGGAAGAAGATGATGATACTGATTATTGTACTGCGGCGGCTGATTTAGCAGATGCCCAAGCCGTTGCGGATAAACTCGGTATGAAGCTACATAAAATTAATTTTGCCGCAGAGTATTGGGATAATGTTTTTGAACACTTTTTAAGTGAATATAAAGCAGGGCGTACTCCAAATCCGGATATTTTGTGTAATAAAGAAATTAAATTTAAAGCATTTTTAGAATATGCAGCAGAAGATCTTGGTGCAGATTATATTGCAACCGGGCATTATGTCCGCCGTTCGGGCGATGATGAGAATGCGCAACTTTTACGTGGTTTAGATACGAACAAAGATCAGAGTTACTTCCTTTACGCATTAAGTAAAAAGCAAGTGGGGCAAAGCCTTTTCCCCGTTGGCGAAATTGAGAAGCCAATTGTGCGTAAAATCGCAGAAGATCTCGAGCTTGCCACAGCGAAGAAGAAAGATTCAACCGGCATTTGCTTTATTGGAGAGCGTAAATTTAAAGATTTCTTAGCTCGTTTTCTGCCAGCGCAACCGGGTGAGATCAGAACGGTAGATGGCAAAGTCGTTGGTCGCCACGATGGGTTAATGTATCACACACTAGGGCAACGTAAAGGGCTTGGCATTGGTGGTGTGAAAGGGTTAAGTGAAGAGCCATTTTATGTGGTAGAAAAAGACCTCATCAATAATGTGTTAGTGGTTGCTCAGGGACATGATAACTCAGCTTTACTTTCAACCGGATTGATTGCCAGCCAGTTAAATTGGGTTGATTTGCAGCCAATTCGTGAAAACTTACGCTGTACGGTAAAAACGCGTTATCGCCAAGAGGATATTCCGTGCGAAATCCACCCGATTGATGATAATACGATTCGTGTGATGTTTGACGAACCACAAATCGCGGTAACCCCAGGGCAATCCGCCGTATTTTATTTAGGCGAGGTTTGCTTAGGTGGCGGAATCATTGAAGAACAATTGAAGTAAGTGGTTGCTTAAAATGTTAGATATTGTGTTATATGAACCTGAAATTCCACAAAATAGTGGGAATATTATTCGTCTTTGTGCTAACTGTGGCTTTCGCTTACATATGATTGAGCCTTTAGGCTTTACGTGGGACGATAAAAAATTGAAACGCTCCGGTTTGGATTATCACGAGTTTGTCGATATTCAGAAATATAAAAATTTTGATGATTTTTTAGATCGAGCTAAGCCTAAACGTTTATTTGCGCTTACTACCAAAGGCGAGCCTAATCATAGTGATGTACATTATGAATTGGGCGATTTTTTGATGTTTGGACCTGAAAGCCGTGGGATTCCAAAAGCGATTTTAGATACGTTACCGATGTCGCAAAAAATCCGTATCCCAATGTGTAAAGATAGTCGTAGTATGAATTTATCTAATTCGGTCGCTGTTGTCGTCTATGAAGCGTGGCGACAATTTGGCTATGCTAATGCAGTACCGAGACAACCTATTTAATTAAATTTTTTAGGTAAAATATTTATGAGTAGAGAATTACAAACGAGACAGAGCATTTTAGGTAATATTATTTTTGCCAGCCGTTGGTTACAACTGCCAATTTATTTAGGCTTGATTATTGTGCAAGGTATTTATGCCTATAAATTTACGAAATCGCTTTATAGCCTTATCATGAATCTGAATGAGATGGATTCAGACACCATTATGTTGGCAGTGTTGAATTTAATCGATGTTGTCATGATTGCAAACCTGTTGGTTATGGTAATTGTTGGTGGATATGAAACCTTTGTTTCAAAACTTAATGTTGATGAGCATCCAGATCAACCAGAATGGCTAGATCACGTGAATTCGACTATTTTGAAAGTAAAACTTTCAATGGCAATTATCAGTATTTCATCTATCCATTTATTACAAACATTTATTAACGCTCATAAGCTTGCGGATAAAACAATTATGTGGGAAGTGATTATTCATATCGCTTTTATTATTTCAGCGATTGCGATGGCGCATATTGATCGTGTACTGAATAGTGCGCATAAACATTAGACCTATTGCAACAATTTAACATCTTTTGTAAAAAGTGATTAGAATTAGCCCGCTTGTATTTTAACTTTTAAGAATTAAGGAACAGATGATGACTAAACATTACGACTATATTGCGATTGGCGGTGGTTCAGGTGGTATTGCTTCTATTAACCGAGCGGCGAGCTATGGAAAAAAATGTGCCATTATTGAAGCAAAACATTTAGGTGGCACTTGTGTAAATGTGGGCTGTGTGCCTAAAAAAGTGATGTTTTATGGCGCACAAGTGGCAGAAGCGATTAACCACTATGCACCTGATTATGGTTTTGATGTGAGCGTCAATCAGTTTGATTATGCTAAATTAGTCGAAAGCCGTGAAGCCTACATTAGTCGAATTCACATCTCTTATAATAATGTGTTGGCAAAAAATAATGTAGATGTGCTAAATGGTTTCGCCAAATTTAAAGATGCGAAAACGATTGAAGTCAGTTATGCCGATGGTTCATCAGAATTAGTTACTGCAGATCATATTTTGATCGCAACAGGTGGTCGCCCAAGTATTCCAAACGTAAAAGGGGCAGAATATGGGATTGATTCTAATGGCGTGTTTGCTTTAACTTCGCTACCAAAAAGTGTTGCGATTGTGGGAGCAGGTTATATTGCAGTGGAATTGGCCGGGGTATTAAGAAGCTTTGGCGTAGAAACGCACTTATTTGTTCGCCAACATGCGCCATTACGTAGCCAAGATCCGCTGATTGTAGATACGCTATTAGAAGTATTTGAGCAAGACGGTATTCAATTACATACGCAAGCGATTCCGCAAGAAGTGATTAAAAACAGCGATGGATCTTTAACTTTAAAATTAGAAGATGGTCGTGAAACTCACACTGAAATGCTAATTTGGGCAATTGGTCGTGAGCCGGCAACGGATGTGATCAATTTAGAGGTAACGGGCGTTGCAACAAATGAACGTGGCTTTATTAAGGTTGATAAATTCCAAAATACCAATGTTGAAGGCATTTATGCGGTAGGCGATATTATTGAAGGTGGAATTGAATTGACACCGGTTGCAGTTGCAGCAGGCCGCCGTTTGTCAGAACGCTTATTCAATAATAAGCCTAATGAACATTTAGATTATAACCTTGTTCCAACGGTTGTATTCAGCCACCCACCTATCGGCACAGTTGGTTTAACCGAGCCACAAGCCATTGCACAATATGGGGCAGAAAATGTGAAGGTTTACAAATCGTCTTTCACACCAATGTATAGTGCTGTAACCCAACATCGCCAGCCTTGCCGTATGAAATTAGTATGCGCAGGTAAAGATGAAAAAATTGTCGGTTTACACGGCATTGGTTTTGGCGTGGACGAGATGATTCAAGGTTTTGCTGTTGCCATCAAAATGGGGGCAACCAAAGCAGATTTTGATAATACTGTTGCAATTCACCCGACAGGTTCAGAAGAATTTGTTACAATGCGATAATTTTTATACAGAAGAGAAACCCTATATAAACTATATAGGGTTTACTACGTTTTCTATTTAAAATTTTGCAGATAGTGTTTTGGCAATTTTGTACTCGGATTATCTTATAGGACATAAATTTATGAATAAAATCTTGGCTTTTTGTGGCTTAAGTTTCATTTTCTTTATTTCATCTTGTGATCGCTCAATTGAATCTCGATTAAGTGAACAAGAAATCAATACAAATAGAGCTGATAATGAGGTAGAAAAAGCAGAAGAAAAAATGATTACAACTGAAAAAAGTAGTCAGAGTATTGAAAACAATAAGGTTGGAAATCATTCATTAGTCCCAAATGAGGCTAAAGTAACTCCGGAAAGCAAATCTAATATTGAAATGGTTTTACCAGAAAAAACAAAAATAGTCTCTAATAAAATGGAAGAAACTAAAACCGAAAAAGATCATTCTGTTTTAACAAGTGAAGAGTCTCGTAGTACGATTAAAAGCATATCTAAACAAGATAAAATAGAAGCTCTGCCTAAAGGAACAAAAAATCCAAGAATTGAGACATCTTTAGCTAAGGCAGAAGAAAATAAAAAAGGGCAAGCTAAAAGAAGTGCACCAATAGAGGTTAAAAAGCAGCCTCAGACAACTAAAGTGGATAAACAAAGCAAAATTGAAGCTACAACAGTGGCAACGAAGGAAAATAATCAAGTAGTTAAACAAAATAAAACGGATACTACAATTAAAGAAGATAAATCCGCACTCAAAAACCAAATTTCGAAGGTTAATAAAAAAATACCTGAAAATGATGGTACCTACGAAGATGGGAAACTTGTGAGTAATTTCTCCGAGGAAGAATTACGTTTAGGTGCTCAAAAGCCATTATCCAAAGAAGAGATTAAATATTTCAAACTGCAATGTCGTTATGCATTGATGTCAGAACAAGATATCATTGAGAATGGTTGTCAGAGTAAAAAAGTAGCAATTTCTCGTTAATTTTAAATAGCACAAAGTCATTTGTGCTATTTTTTTATGAAGAGCTTGACAAAAGTGTTTTGTACTAGTTTAATAGTACAAAATCATAAGCCAAAAGGATAATAAAAAATGGCAGTGCAAATTCAACAAACCTCCATTCCTTATTTTGCGGATACCACTTCCCTTTATCACACACTATGCGGCAATCGTCCGCATACCTTATTGCTGGATTCAGCAGAAATTCAAAGCAAAAATAGCCTAAAAAGCCTGCTCTTTGCTCAATCTGCGCTACATATTTCTTGTATGGGGCAAACAGTTTATTTTGAACCGCTAACCCCAAATGGCAAAGCAGTTATTCCACAAATTAAAACAGCATTAGAAAATTTAGCACCTGCGCCAATTTGCGAAATTTGCTCTGAATCTAACTGCTTGCAAGCGGATTTCCCGTCTATTCCTCTTCATTTAGATGAAGATAGCAAACTTAAAACAACAACTATTTTTGATGCACTACGTGTTGTGAGCCAATTATTTAAAGAGACTGAATTTCCTATCTATTTAGGTGGGCTGTTTAGCTATGATTTGGTGGCAAATTTTATTCCAATGGAAGGTATTTCGCTCAGTGATGATGGCTTAAGTTGCCCGGATTATAGCTTTTATTTGGCGGAGCAGTTGGTCTTTATCGATCATCAAACCGAGCAAGCAACTTTGCACACCTTCTGTTTTGATCCGAATGAACAAGCTCATTTGCAACAAAAAGCGGTCGAATTTACCGACAAATTAGCAAATATCGAGCCTTTTGATATCACGTCTGAAAAAGTTGAGGCTGAAGTCCAAGAGAATTTAGATGATGAGGCATTTAAGCAGATCGTTTGCGATCTTAAACATCACATCAACATCGGCGATGTCTTCCAAATCGTACCTTCTCGCCGTTTTAGTTTGCCTTGCCCGAATACACTTGCGGCATATCGCCAGCTGAAAATCAATAATCCAAGCCCTTATATGTTCTATATGCAAGGCGAAAACTTTACGCTGTTTGGCGCTTCGCCGGAAAGTGCATTGAAATACGCAGAGCATAACCGCCAACTTGAGATTTACCCTATTGCCGGTTCTCGCCCTCGTGGCTTTGATGAAAACGGCAATATTGATTTAGAGTTGGATTCTCGCTTAGAGCTAGAACTTCGTTTAGATCAAAAAGAGTTGGCAGAGCATTTAATGCTAGTGGATTTAGCCCGTAATGATGTGGCTCGAGTAAGTCAATCCGGCACACGCAAAGTGGTGGATTTAATGCAAATCGACCGCTATTCGCAAATTATGCACTTAGTTTCTCGAGTAGTAGGAACGCTTCGTACTGATTTAGACGCACTGCACGCTTATCAAGCCTGTATGAATATGGGCACGCTTACCGGTGCGCCAAAAATCAAAGCAATGCAATTGATTTATCAATTTGAAAAACAAAAACGGCATAGTTACGGCGGAGCGGTGGGCTACCTTACTTCTGAAGGCAATTTAGACACCTGTATCGTGATTCGCTCCGCTTTCGTGCAAAACGGAACGGCGTATGTTCAAGCCGGTTGTGGTGAGGTGCTGGATTCCGATCCGCAATTAGAAGCAGACGAAACCCGCCACAAAGCAAGAGCGGTGCTAAAAGCAATTCAACAAGTTAATCAAGGTTAGGCAAGGAGGAAAAAATGGCAAATATACTTTTCGTGGATAATTTTGATTCCTTTACTTACAACCTTGTCGATCAGTTTAGAGAATTAGGTCATCAAGTTACGATTTTCCGCAACGACTATCCACTGCAAGATTTTTTAGCCAAAGCACAGAATACCGAAGATTGCTTGGTAGCACTCTCTCCCGGGCCGGGTAATCCAGCAGAGGCTGGCAATCTATTGGCAATTATTCAGCAGTTAAAAGGAAAAGTCCCGATGATCGGTATTTGCTTAGGACACCAAGCGATTATCGAAGCCTTAGGCGGCGAAGTAGTGCATACCGGCACAGTTCTGCATGGCAAGGTGTCTAAAATCGAACACGATAATCAAGCGATGTTTGCTGGGATCAACAATCCAATGCCGGTGGCTCGCTACCACTCGTTAATGGGCGATAAACTCCCCGAAGAATTGGAAGTGAATGCGTGGTTTGGGCATATTGTGATGGCAATCCGCCATAAAACATTGCCGATTTGCGGTTTCCAATTTCATCCCGAATCTATTTTGACGGTGGAAGGCACAAAATTACTCAAACAAGCGATTGAATGGCTTATCAAACAAAAATAATATTTTGCACTCAATCGAATAATAAGGAAGAACATATGCAAACCGAACAACTTTTGGAAAAACTTTTCAATAAACAACCGCTTGCACAACAAGAAGCACAATTTTTCTTTACCGAAATTATGCAAGGCAAGCTAACTAATGAACAGCTTGCCGGAGCGTTAATCGCCTTAAAAATTAGAGGGGAAACTATCGAAGAGATTTCAGGTGCGGTTTCTGCAGCACTTGAAAATGCACAGCCGTTTCCAACACCGGATTATGCTTTTGCCGATATTGTAGGAACGGGTGGCGATGGGCATCACACCATCAACATATCAACGGCAAGCGCCATTGTAGCGGCAACAATGGGCTATAAAATCGCCAAACACGGCAGCCGTAGCGTATCCAGTAAAACGGGGGCAAGTGATGTGCTATCCGAATTAGGCATTAACATTATGGTTTCGCCAAATATCTCTCGCCAAGCCCTTGATGAAATTGGCGTTTGCTTCCTCTTTGCACCGCTTTATCACAGCGGATTTAAATATGCCGTACCGGTTCGACAAGCATTGAAAACACGCACGCTGTTTAACATTCTCGGGCCGTTGGTTAATCCGGCAAGAGCAAAACGCCAATTATTAGGTGTTTATTCGCCGGAAGTCCTTGAAATTTATGCCCAAACGGTAAAAGCGTTAAATCACGAACATACCATTGTTGTTTATGGTGCTGGGCTTGATGAAGTGGCGGTACACGGCGAAACGCAAGTGGCAGAAATTGAAAATGGACAAATTCGCTACTACACGCTTACCCCAGAAGATTTTGGTGTACAACGACACAGCCTAGAAAGTTTACGAGGCGGAGAACCTGCGGAAAATGCCGCCAAAATTACCGCTTTATTACAAGGAAAAGGCGAAGCGGCGCACATTGATGCCGTTGCCGTCAATGTTGCAATGTTGATGAAAACCTTTGGCGAAAGCGATTTAAAGCTCAATGTGGCAAAAGTAAAAGCTGTTTTAGCCAGCGGTAAAGCATTTGAAACCTTGCAAAAATTAGTAAAATACCAGTAAGATACACGCCCGAGATAATCTTCGGGCGTTTTATTTTATTTGCTAACGAGAGGCCATCTGTGAAAAAAAGCATCTACGACACTCCTATCTTTTTTGAACGCTATCAACAACTTCGCCAAAATCCTATCAGTATGAATGAAGTGGTGGAAAAGCCAACAATGTTTTCCATGTTGCCCGATCTCAAAGGCAAAAAAGTCTTAGATTTAGGCTGTGGTACGGGTGTACATTTAGCGCATTATTTACAGCTTGGTGCAAAGCGTGTCGTAGGGCTGGATTTGTCTGAATTGATGTTAAAAAAAGCCACAGACGACCTCTCTTTACAGTGGAAAAAAGGGCAAGATTTTGACTTTCACTGCTTGCCAATGGAGGCGTTAGAGCAGATCGAAGAAGCCGAATTTGATGTGATTACCAGTTCGTTTGCATTTCACTACATAGAAGATTTTTCAGCATTACTTGCAAAAATTTCGGAAAAATTGACCGCCTGTGGTACGCTTATTTTTTCCCAAGAACATCCAATCGTTACTTGTTATCGCCAAGGCTATCGCTGGGAGAAAAATGAACAAAAACAACAAGTTGCATATCGCTTGAATTATTATAGGGAAGAGGGCGAACGAGATCGGAGCTGGTTTCAACAAGGTTTTAAAACTTATCATCGAACAATAGCAACGATTTTTAATCAGCTCATTCAAGCAGGATTTGAAATTACTCAGGTAGAAGAGCCCATGTTGGCAGCCCAACCTGAATGGCATCATGAATTCAAAGATTTGCAACACCGCCCACCATTGCTTTTTATTAAAGCGGTCAAGAAATAAGGAAAATTTGCTTGTGGGTTAAGTGGTTTCTCAACCGCTTATTCATATAATAAATCTATAAAAATTTAACCCAATGATTTATTTTGCTTTGGCTTGTAGTTTTTTGCGGATTAGCTACACTTGCGGAAGTGTTAAGGCGAAGCTTTTTAAGCGAGTATCTAGTAGCCTTACTGATAATAAAGGACGTTGAACAACTTAACCTTGATTAATCCTTTTGAATAAAAGAAAACCCGATAGAGTATCGGGTTTTCTCTTTTAGTTTAATATAAAACGTATCCTTTAGCTCGTAAGTTTTTTACTTCATCTTCCCAAGCTTGTAATTCTTGTGGGGGAACGCCATAACGATAACCGTCTGCTTTCATGCAGCTTATAATAAGTGTTGTTTTTTCCGTAACTTCAACCTTATTCATACCAACATCATAGGTGCATTTAGCGAATTTGTTGTTGGCATCATGTAGGCTAACACCTTCTTTAAACCATCTGTTAGTTGGTTTTTCAGGCATAGGATGCATTTGTGCACAAGCAGCCAAAGTTGAACAAATAGCTATAAGTGTGGTTAGCTTCAAGATTTTCACATCAAACTCCTTTGGTATCAATATTGGTAAAAAATTGGCGTAATGATATACTTAGCCTAATTTTCAATCCACTCACTGAAAGAGCAATTTATCACTCTTTCAGTACTAAAAAATAACTAAAAAGGTCGTTTATGGAAACCTATGAAAAAATCAAAATGATGAGAGAAATGAACCAATGGACGCAGGAAGAAGTGGCTGAAAAATTGGGAATGTCCACAACAGGTTATGCCAAAATTGAACGTGGTCAAACGAATGTGAGTGTAGAAAAATTAAAACAAATCGCCCAAATCTTTAATATCAATATTGCCCAGTTATTAGATGACAATGAAAAACTTGTTATTTGTTCCATTGGCGATAACCATTCAAATTATAATAATTATTTTGGAATGAATGAAAAACTTATCGCGCAAAATGAAAAACAACAACTAGAAATTCAATTGAAAGATGAGTTGCTTAAACAAAAAGATGCAGAAATCACCGCTCTTAAAGAATTAATTGAACTTCTAAAAGGCACAAAATAACACTTCCCTTTTACCCAATGTACAAATACACCAAACTCACCGAACACCTTAAACATTTGATTGAAACAGGCGAATTGAAACCACACGAGAAATTACCGTCTTTGTGAGATCAGGTGTAACGTTCGGGGGGAGTTTGATGACGGTGTTAAACGCTTATCAAGAGTTAGAGGCTCAAGGGATAATTTATTCGGTGCAAAAGAGCGGTTATTTTGTTGCACCTTTTTACCTATCTTCTCGTCCGAACGCCAACAGTGAAATTAGGTTGAACAAACAAATCGAAATTAATTCGTTGGTGTTTCGTTATCTGAAATCCATTCAAGTTATGGATATTGTGCCTTTGGGGTCGCCTTTTCCAAGCTACGATTATCTTAATCCGCCCAAATTGCTACAAATTCTAAGTTAGCTTAGCCGTGATAGAACGCAAATTGGGCCACCGCCTATGTTGTCGGGCAATGCGTAATTATTCAACCACTCCCATTCCAATCGCTGTTACATAACAAGCGATTTTACATTCCTTACCCATTTTAAATTCAAACCGCTCCGATCACTGTATCTAATCTTGATTTTTATTTTGTTGAGAATTATTATCGTTTATTAGGTCTTAAAGAAAGGAGATAGTTAATTGATGAAAAAGAATGTAATTATAATATCAGGCATTGTATATAGCCTTACTCAATATATTTTTGTAAATATATAATCGTATGATTTATGCTAATACAAAATTGCGGTTCATCTGAGTAAAATAGGAGAGTGTATGATATGTTATCGGCACTATTATTGGAATAATTATATACTATATATTTAATTATGTTACGGGGTATGAATTAAAAGGAGTTATAGGGTTTGTTATTTTTGTGAGTTTAACAACTTTAGGTTGTGTTTATTTTCCAAAATTGATAAAAAAGATGGAATAGAGACATTATTGTCAATTAGCAAATTGATATATTTTAAAAAAATCACTCCATTCGTAACCCAATCGCTGACATATAACAAGCGATTTTACATTCCCTACAACCGTTACATTTTTCAGTATCAATATCTAATTGCGCGGAAATCGCATTTGGAGCAGGTTTGTTGGCTGGTGTGCTTTTTTGAACGCTATGAGCTGTAATGTTTGGGCGCAGGCGGATGTTTGCTTTAAAAGTAAACAATGAAAAATAACAAAGTGTTTTCCTCAAAATTCAAGTAAAATAGCTTATCTATTGAAATTTATTAAGAAGGAAGCGGAATGTGGTTTAAGAACGTTATGATCTACCGTTTAACGAGCGAGCTTGCGTTAAATGAGAGTGAATTAGAAGCACAATTACAACAAACAAAATTTACCCCTTGCCAGCAGAGCGATATGCAAAAATTTGGCTGGTCTCAACCGCTTGCAGGCTCTGATCTGCATTATTTTTCTCAAGGTAAACAGTTTTTATTCGTTTCTCATAAAGAAGAAAAGTTGTTACCGGCAAATGTGGTTAAGCAAGAAACAGAAGCAAGAATTAAAGAGTTAGAAGCGAAAGAAGCTCGTCAATTGAAAAAAACGGAAAAGCAGGCAGTAAAAGATCAGGTTGTTTCTGTTTTATTGCCTCGAGCATTCAGCAAACATCAATTTACGGCAATGTGGTTAGATTTAGAAAATCAGCTGGTTTATGTCGATGCCGCTTCAGCAAAACGGGCGGAAGATACGTTGGCATTACTGCGTAAAACATTAGGTTCATTGCCGGTTGTCCCTCTTTCATTTATTTTGCCACCGGCAGAAGTGATGACCAACTGGATCGCCAAAGGGCATACACCGGCATGGGTAACGTTATTAGAAGAGGCGGAACTCAAATCATTTGAAACAGAAAGCGTGATCCGTTGCAAACGCCAAGATTTAGAAAGTGAAGAAATCACCCCACATTTACAAGCGGGTAAATTTATTACCAAACTTGCAATTGATTGGGAAAATCACTTCTCTTGTGTGTTAAACGAAGACGGCACATTAAGCCGAGTGAAATTTGCCGATGAAATTCGAGAAAAAAATGATGATATTCTCAAAGAAGATATTGCCCAACGCTTCGATGCGGATTTCTTGCTGATGACAGAAGAATTAAAACTGTTTACACAAAAAATCAGCGAAGAATTTGGGGGCATTAAAGAGGGAATGGCTTAACGAAGTTTGTGCTATAAATAAAAAATCCCGATGTTATGCAATAGTTGCATTATAGGATGGACGCCACACCGGCGTCCATTTTTTTTGGATAAGAGATATTCATTGTAATAATTACTTCTTACATGCTCTTTTCATTCTTTTGACTAATAAATAATCTAGTGTAAACAAATGTTTACGAAATGAAAAATATTTTACATTTTTAGCATATTTTTGTGGAAAAAACGCTTTTTTCTATTAAAATCGGGTTGTTCATTTTTATTGACAGGTGTTTATATGAAAAATAAAACATTAGGAAGCACCTTAATCGTTGCAGGAACAACGATTGGTGCGGGTATGCTTGCAATGCCACTGACTTCAGCTGGGATTGGTTTTGGTTTTACCGTGGCGTTATTAGTCGCTTTATGGTTATTGTTGTGCTTTAGTGCGTTATTGTTTGTGGAAGTTTACCAAACCGTAGAAAGTGATGCGGGGATTGGGACTTTAGCGGAAAAATATTACGGCACTTTTGGTCGTATTGTGTCGACCACCGTATTGATCGTTTTCTTATATGCGATTTTGTCCGCTTATGTTTCGGGCGGTAGCTCAATTTTAGCTGGTGTGTTGCCAACTATTGTGGATGCAGAAACCACGACCAAAATTGCCGGTGTGATTTTCACGGTGTTTTTTGGCTCCTTTATTGTTATCGGTACAACCAGCGTGGACGTGATCAATCGTATCTTGTTTACCACAAAAATTTTGGCGTTTGTGTTGGTATTGTTTTTGCTGTTGCCAAAAGTCTCTATTGATAACTTATTGGAAATGCCGATTAACAATGCGTTATTGATTTCGGCAAGTCCTGTGTTTTTCACGGCATTTGGCTTCCACGGCTCAATTCCTAGTTTGAACAAATACTTAGAAGGCAATGTTAAAGCATTACGTATTTCTATTTTAATCGGAACGTCTATTCCGCTTATCGCTTATATTTTATGGCAGTTGGCGACCCACGGCGTATTAAGTCAAACGGAATTTTTGAAAATCTTAGAACAAGATCCAACCTTAAATGGTTTAGCCGAAGCGGTGCGTCAAATTACGGGTAGTACGATGATCAGTGTTGTGGTTAAAGTGTTCTCGGCATTAGCGTTAATTACCTCTTTCTTAGGCGTGGCATTGGGCTTATTTGAAGCCTTAGAAGATTTGCTCAAACGTGTGAAAATCAATGCAGGGCGTAAAACCTTAGGCTTATTAACCTTTATTCCGCCAATGCTTTTTGCCTTCTTCTATCCAAAAGGTTTTATTACCGCATTAGGCTATGCAGGGCAAATGTTTGCATTCTATGCGATTGTGTTACCGATTGCGATGGTTTGGAAATTACGTAGCCAATCGCCTGATTTAGCTTATCGTGTGAAAGGCGGCAATGCTTCCTTGCTTATTGCTTTAGTAATCGGGGTATTTATTGTGATTGTACCGTTCTTGATTGAACAAGGCTGGTTACCGCAGGTTGTGGGTTAATGATTGCGGTTTCAAGCGGTGGAATTTGGGTAAAAATTTGCAAAAATTTAACCGCTTGCACAAAATAAAATGTAGGGACACACTGCGTGTGTCCGTTGTCGATATGGCGGACACACGCAGTGTGTCCCTACAAATTTATATAGGAGAAAAAATGAAGAATAAAATTTTAGGTAGTGCTTTAATGATTGCAGGTACTACCATTGGTGCCGGTATGCTTGCGATGCCGCTGACTTCAGCCGGTATGGGCTTTGGTATGACTTTGGTATTATTAGTGGGATTATGGCTATTACTCACTTACACAGGCTTACTCTTTATGGAAGTTTACCAAACCGCTAAACGACCTGATGTCGGGGTTGCAAGCCTTGCAGAACAATACTTTGGGATGACAGGGCGTGTCTTAGCCACAGTAAGTTTGCTTATTTTGCTCTATGCGTTATTAGCCGCTTATATCACCGGCGGCGGTTCGTTAGTGTCAGGATTACTGCCTGAAGCAGAGGGGGATACTAACCTTAAAATCGGGATTTTATTATTTACCTTTATTTTAGGCGCATTTGTTGTTGTGGGCATTAAAGGTGTGGATGGTTTAACCCGTTTACTCTTTATCGGTAAAATTATTGCCTTTGTTTTTGTCTTACTGATGATGTTGCCAAAAGCAAAATTAGAAAATTTAACCGCCGTGCCATTAGATAATTTACTCGTGATTTCAGCCGTGCCGATTTTCTTTACATCATTTGGTTTCCACGTGATTATGGGCAGTATCAACAGCTATCTTGAAGCGGATATTCGTAAAATTCGTGTCGCGATTTTAATTGGTACCTTGATCCCACTTTCAGCCTATTTATTATGGCAATTGGCAACCCACGGTGTATTAAGTCAAAATGAATTTGTTACCTTACTAAACCAAGATCCAACCTTAAACGGCTTAGTAAAAGCGACAAGCCAAATTACAGGCAGTACAATCTTAGGAGAAATGGTGCGAATTTTCTCCGCACTTGCGTTAATTACCTCTTTCCTTGGCGTTGCGATGGGCATTTTTGAAGGGGTTAGCGATTTATTAAAACGTGTCAGATTACCGCACAACCGCTTTATGCTTACGCCATTAACCTTTATTCCGCCACTTGCCTTTGCTTTATTCTATCCAAACGGCTTTATTGCAGCATTAGGTTACGCCGGTTTACTCTTTGCCTTCTATGGATTGATTTTACCGATAGGCTTAGCGTGGAGAACACGTCAGTTACATCCTAACTTGCCTTATCGTGTCGCAGGTGGAAATATCGGTTTAGTGTTAGCCTTTATTATGGGGATCATCATTATTGTCATTCCATTCTTAATGCAAGCAGGGATTTTACCGAGCGTTGCAGGTTAATTTTATTGAATATGCCCCTTGCGAGGGGCTTTTTTATGAGGCAAACAAAATGTTAAAAGAAGAGATTTTAGATCAATACCAAGCATTGATTTTTGATATGGACGGCACCTTGATTGATACGATGTCAAGTCATGCACTTGCTTGGGAAAAAGCCGGAAAAGAACTCGGCTATGATGTAAAAGGCGATGTGATGTATCAATTAGGCGGTGCTACCTCCTTTACTATTGCAAAAGCAATTATGGAACAATATCAAGTGCCCGCGCATTATTTAGAGCAGTTTGTGCAAATAAAACGAGAAATCGCAACGCAAATGATTTTGGAAAATGCGACTTTGTTACCCGCTTTTGACATCGTGAAAAATCAATTTGGGAAAAAACCAATGGCATTAGGCACAGGCTCCCATCGAAAATTAGTTGAGTTACTGTTTAATCGCTTTCAATTAACGCCTTACTTTCAAGTCGTGGTAGATTCCGAAGATGTGACAAAGCACAAGCCCGATCCGGAAACATTTTTACGCTGTGCAGAAAAATTGGGCGTGAAGCCAGAACATTGTTTAGTCTTTGAAGATGCTGATTTAGGTATACAAGCAGCATTAGCCGGTGGAATGGATGTGTTTGATGTCAGAACACAGAAGATTACGAAGGCTGGTATCATGGAGGATTTTAAATAGATAAAAATCCCAGAAATTTCTGGGATTTTTGTTAAGCATTTTGTGGTGGAACTATGGGATATCCACCGAGATCTTTTAGGCGATTGACCATAGTACAGAACAATTCTGTGGTTTTTTCTGTGTCATATAATGCAGAATGAGCTTGTTTACCATCAAAGGCGATATTTGCCATTTGGCAAGCCTTAACCAAAACCGTTTGACCATACATAAAACCTGCAAGTGTCGCAGTATCAAACATGGCAAAAGGGTGAAAAGGATCTCGTTTTGCATTGATTCGTTTAGAGGCAGCTTGCAAGAAGCCTTGATCAAAAGCCGCATTATGTGCCACGATAACCGCACGTTGGCAGCCTTGGTCTTTCATGGCTTTACGCACCATTTTAAACATTTCAGGAATGGCAATATTTTCAGGGACAGCCCCACGTAGAGGGTTATCAATATCAATGCCGTTAAATTTGAGCGAGTCTTGGTTGATATTTGCCCCTTCAAATGGCTGAATATGATAGTGGCATTTTTGATCGGGCACTAAATAGCCGTTTTCGTCCATTTTTACCGTAATGGCAGCAATTTCTAATAGCGCATCCGTTTGGGCATTTAAGCCTGCCGTTTCAACATCAATAATAACCGGCAAATAACCACGAAAGCGGTTCTTTAATAAGTGATAATCGGGAGTTTGTTGTTCCATAAACAGAGATAAACTTCTATCGTCAAATAAAAAGGCACGAGTCGTAACCCGTGCCGACAAAATCGCTTAAAGATTAGTTACCTAAAGCGTCTTTTGCCTGTTTGTTTTCAATAAATTCAATTTTGTAACCATCCGGATCTTCCGCAAAAGCGATAACGGTTTTACCGCCTAATACCGGACCCGGTTCACGTGTAATTTTACCACCTGCAGCGCGGATAGCTTCTACGGTGCTATAAATGTCATCAACACCAAGAGCAATATGACCATAAGCAGTGCCTAGTTCATAACTCTCTACACCCCAGTTATAAGTTAGTTCAATGACCGCACCTTCGCTTTCATCGCTATACCCAACAAAAACGAGCGTATATTTATATTCTGGATTTTCACTTCGGCGAAGTTCTCTCATTCCTAAAACTTCTGTATAAAATTTGACAGAACGTTCCAAATCGCCAACGCGTAGCATCGTATGTAAAATTCGCATTGCTAAATCCTCTTAAAAGTTAAAAAAACGGAGATATTATGGCATAATTCTACTTTAAAATCATTTTTCTATGCTGATTATTATGTCCCATTCTCACGATTCTGAAAAAAAATATGAAATTTCAAGCCACGCCTTTTTACCTATGGGGGCAATGCTTTTTATCGAAATGGTGGTAAATCACTATTTTGCGCCTGCCAACATGATTTTTATTTCGCCTTATCTATTGGCTTTTTTTATTGCGGTATTGATTAGTCTTTTTGTTTTTTGGAAAGGGCAAATTTGTCCGGGGCAAACTGGTCGCTTGACCTTTGTCTTTAAATTTTTCTTGTTATTTGCATTAGGCAACTTAGCCTATTCGCTCGCTTTCACGCCTAAACATACACCTTTACTCATTGCGGGGATCTCCTCACTAATCTTAACTTTAGTCTATTGGTCGTTACCTGATGAGGAAAAACTGTATAACACGATAATGTACTGCGGTTTTGCTATGGTTGCTGTGGGAGCTATTTTATATTTGCTTGTGTATTGGGTAGAAATCCCGTCTTTATTTAACTGGGTTAGAGCCAATAATTTTGCTCAGTTGTTACTTGGGATTTTATTAGCAGGCTGGTATATGATGTTGGCAAAAAGTCGCTTAGACGTTTTTTTCAAATTGCTTGTTCAACTGGCACTTTTGGTTTTAGTCTTGAATTATTTTTGGGTTGCATTTGTCTTATACCAACAGTTACAAATTATGCCTGAAATGAGCTTAATGCCTTATGTTCTGTATTTTGCATCGCAATTTGTGATTTTTGCTTGCCTCGCTTGGTTGTTGCTTGGCAAAGGCGAAAAACAGGTTAAAAACCCGTTAGGTTGGTCATTAGCGACTTTCTGTGCCATGCTTTATCCTTTAACCAATATCTAATTTATGCTCAAACGCATCTTCGTTGCTTTTGTTATTTTATTTGTGCTACTGCTTGTAGGTAGCACGATGTTGCTTACCAGTAGCCAATTTAGCACTGTGGTAAATACTTTTTTACCAAAAGAGTGGCAAATTTCGGTTGAAAAAGGTGGTTTTCAACTTCAGCAAGAAGGTGCATCTCTTCCTCAGTTCACGCTTCGTTATCAGGCATGTTCACTTGCCACAGTAGAGGATATACAGCTGAATTGGGGGATCTCGAAAAAATTAACCGCAGAACGAGTGTCTTTGGATTACAGCTGCCTGATGAATATGCCAACTTCAGACACAAAACAAGAGACGTTTTCACTTAATCCTATTTTGGCACTATTGCCTGAAAGCGAAGTGATGGTTAAATCGCTTGTATGGAAAAATGTTCCTGAAGATCTAAATCCTCGATTAAAGCAACTCTTGAATGAATCCACACAGCTAAATGTGGCGTATACGCAAAACATTTTAGCGGCTAAAGTGATGCAACAAGCGGTTCAATTTGATGGAAAATTTGCTAATAACCAATTAAGCGGTAATCTTTTTTATCAACCTTCCGGTGAAGAAAAGCATAATCTATTATTTTCTACCCAGCTTGGCGATAATTTGCTTGCCATGCCAAAACAATTTGAAGGCGATTACCATTGGCAGCTGCCTAAAACCTTAATCAGCAATGAAGAATTGCGAGCAGGAAGTGTCTTGCTTAATTGGACTCCCAATGAAGAAAATGCGTTAGTCGGGACGCTCGCATTTACGTCAGAAAAACAGCCTAAAAATACCTTAAAGCTACCGTTTAAATTTGACTTCAATGCTTTGGATATTTACCAAGGGAAATTTAATTGGGAATGGCTAAAAGATTTTCCTATCAATGGTTCAACCACGGCAACGATTACGCCGAAAAATTTACTCAAGGGCGAGATTTTCCCTATTCAGACACAATTTAGGGCTAACTTTTTCTCCCACGATAAACATACCTTAAGTATTGCAACCACAAAAGGCGTGATTAAAAGCCCTCATGAATTTGATTTGCCGTTTACGTTATCAGGCTATGTAAAATACAATTCGTTTCGTTTGTTTAGTCAAGCAACAATTCAGGCAAATGAAAAAGGAATGCAATTTTCGCCGAAGTCAATGTTCCATATTATCAGCGGTAAAGAGCGTTTACTCACGATAAAAGAATTGACGATTCCGTTAGGTAATATCCGCTTTGATCGCTATGGGGTAACTGGGCGTTTCCAAGCGAGTTTTAAAGGCGAAACGCCGGACTTCCAAGACATTGATTTACATTTAGATGGCTCTGCAAATCATTTCAAAATGGGGCTGCTGGACTTTTTCGATAACTATGCCGGAAAATCTCATCAGCAAGATTTATGGCAATGGCGGTTATCGGGGAATGCACATTTAAAAGCGCTCAATAGTAAAATTGCCTTAGACGGAAAAGGGCAGTGGCATTCAAATTTGGTTCAAATTAGCCAGTTAAACGGCAAGATGGCACAGGTAAAACATAAAAGTATTTTTATTCCTCAAACCGAATTGCGTTTAACATCGCCGGTTAAATTTGCCTATGAAAAATGGCATTTAATGGGTGGTGCTGAGATTATTTCACCCGAAATTCAATTTAATTATGGTGGAAAATTATTACGTCCAAGTACTAAATTGAATTTTGATGGAGAAATTGAAAAATTACGTTTTAACGGGCAAATTCAAGCTGGAAAAGTTGGTCCGATACAACTTTCTGCACAACGTCATTTAAATGAAAAATCCTCACGAAGTTCTTTCCAAGGGCAACTTCGCTGGGATAAACAATCGGCAAATGTTTTCCAACCGTTAATTCCGCCAAGACGTAATTGGATAATCAAAGCCGGCACAGTAAGCGGATATACTGATTTTCATACCTTAGCCACAGAGGAAGGCGGATTAGTTGCAAGCGGTCAAATTTCCATTAAAAATGGCGGATTGTCATTACCTAATGGTGAAATTAACGGCATTGAATTCACTTTGCCTTATGCGTTAGATCGCGGACAATTTAAATTTGGAGAAAAGCAACCAATTGCCGTCACCATTGCAGAAATGAATTTGGGATTACCCATTTATGATATTCATCTGAATATAGATGGTTATTACCCTTATTCTGCTTCAAAACCGCTTAATTTAAGTAAGCTGACGATGCAATTATTGGGCGGGAACCTAATGGTGGAGCGTTTGTCTTTACCACAGCGAGAACCGGCTTACTTAAAATTAGAGAATATTGATTTTGAGCAGATAATGTCGCTCATGCAATATCAACAAATTGATTTAAAAGGGCGGGCAAGTGCGGTATTACCATTTTGGTTAAATGGCGATCCTTGTTATATTTGTGATGGTTTATTAACGCAATCAGCCACTTCTAATTTAAAAATTTCGCCAGAACTGATGGCGGCAATCTCAAAAAGTAGTGGTTATTCAGAACAAATTTTGTTGTATCTCCTAAATGATACACGGATCAATGATTTACGTAGTTTAATCAACGTTGGCAAACAAGGCGATATGGTGTTAGATGCTAAACTTAAGCTCCAACTTAACCAACAAGAGAAAGCAAAAGTGAATTTTAATTACAACCATAAAGAAAACATTTTTCATTTATGGCATTTAATCAATACCGGTTCTTATGTTGAACAGGGTATTGAAAATAATCTTTATCAAAAACTGGATAATAAAAAATGAAACCATTGATTTTATTTGCAATGTTAATCCTAAATTTAACCGCTTGTACGCCTAAAATTCAGTTAGAAACACCGGCAGAAGGGATTACAATCAATATGAATGTGGTTGTTGATCATAAAATTGAGGTCAAAATGGATGAGCAATCAAGGGCTGTGATTACAACAAGCGAGAATTTAGAAGAGCAAGCAGAATAAAAATGCTTCCCCTCATAAGCAAGGGGAAGCATTTTAATTAAAAGTAACCATTTGATGATTTTTAAACGTTTGGTAGAGATCTTCTAATTTTTCGCCCTGTGGCAAGATCAATTCTGGCGATAAATCATAGAGCGGTACAATTACAAATTCACGGTTTTTCATTTCAATATGCGGCACGATTAAACGCTCATTTTGAATTTGCTCATTGCCATAAAGGAGAAGATCTAAATCAAGCGTTCTTTCTCCCCATCTCCGTAAGCGAACACGCCCTTGCTGATTTTCAATTTGTTGTAATCGATCAAGTAAATCTAAAGCGGCTAGATCTGTTTTAAACTTAGCAACCGCATTAACGTAATCCGGCTGATCTTGAGGGCCTAATGGTTTTGAGCCATAAAAAGGGCTTACCTCAAAATCAATTGCAAATGTTTTTAACGATTCAACCGCTTGTTTTAGTTGTTCTAACGGATTATCAAGATTTGAGCCGAGAGCAACGTAAACTGTTTTTAATGTCATACTCATCTCTTTTTATTCCGCTTTATTGCTGGTTTTTTTCTTACGGCGAAAGGTTTTACGGCGGCGTTTTTTCTTCTCTTCATCTGCTACATGTGGTAATTTTTTAACCGCTTGTAACATTTCTGCACGTTGTTGATCGTTGCTAAATTGGAATTCATGCCACCAAGCCGACAGCTCAACGAGATCGCCCCCTTCAATTTCTGCACGCATAACCAGTAAATCGAAACCGGCTCGGAATTTTTGTGCCTCTAACGTTTGTAAAGGACGTTTTCCTGTGCGGCGAGTCATTTGAAATTGAAGTGCCCAGATTTCACGAATTACCCCTGTATGACGGCGGTGTAATGCCACCGATTTACAGCTTTCATCTAAAATATCGTTGGCGGCTAACATCATCGAATCGTGGTTATTTAAGCCACCTTCGTTTTTAAGCTCATCAATTTTTTCACGTAATGGATACCAGAAAAGCGCCGCAAATAAGAATGCCGGATTAACCGGTAATTTATCTCGAATACGCTCATCAGTTGAGGTTAGCGCTTTGGTAATCATACGCTCTGCATTTGAATCTTGCTTTTCAGTAAAAAACGGCATAAGTACCGGGAAAAGCGGTTCAAATAACGCATATTCACGCAATAATTGATAAGTTTTTAACCCTGCACCGGATTGCAATAATTTTAACGATTCATCAAATAAACGTGCCGCAGGGATCATTTTCAGTAATGGTGCCATTTCTTTGATCGGATCAGCTGTCGCACGATCTAAGAACATATCTAATTTTGCCATAAAGCGGATGGCACGTAACATACGTACCGGATCTTCCTGATAACGCTGAACAGGGTTACCGAGTAAGCGTAATTTGCCTGCGTTTAAATCTTCCAATCCATTGAAAAAATCGTAGATTAAGTTATGGCGAGGGTCGTAGTAAAATGCATTAACGGAAAAATCTCGGCGTTCGGCATCTTCACGCATGGTGCCGTAAACATTATCACGTAAAAGCATACCGGCATCGCTGATTTTAGAGATTTTGTCATTGGTATGATTTTCATGACCTGCACGGAAAGTGGCAACTTCATAGATTTCACGTCCAAAGACAATATGTGCCAAACGGAATCGGCGACCGACTAAACGGCACTGACGACCAAAAATCTTTTGCACTTCTTCCGGACGAGCATTGGTTGAAATATCAAAGTCTTTCGGTTTTTTACCTAGCAGTAAATCACGGACACATCCCCCGACAATGTAGGCTTCATATCCTGCTTTGTGGAGTTTTTCAACGATAGATAATGCTTGCTTTGGAAAATCTTTTGTCGTGATTTGGTGATGTGCGGCATTGATCGTAAATTTTTTATGTAGGATATGCGAAGGAACTTGCTCTTGTGCTCGTTTGTTTTTAGCACGAGACGCTCGTTCAGATGAAACCTGTGCTGAACGAGTAGGACGGTTATCTATTTTCTTTTCTTGTTGAATGGCATTAACATCAGAAGATGTTTTACCTTTTTTAGAACGAGAAAAAAAGGATTTAAGATAATTAAAAATAATTCACCTCAATCTGGTATTACAAGTAAATAACGGAGAATGTTCAATCACTCTCCGTTGCTTTTGATTATAAACCCATTTGTTTCTCGCGGATTTCAGCGAGAGTTTTACAGTCGATACATAAATCTGCTGTTGGACGAGCTTCTAAGCGTTTTAGACCAATCTCAACGCCACAGGTTTCACAGTAGCCGTATTCATCTTCTGAGATTTTATGAAGCGTTTGTTCAATTTTCTTTAATAATTTACGTTCACGATCACGGTTACGTAATTCTAAACTGAACTCTTCTTCTTGAGTTGCACGGTCTGCCGGATCTGCAAAGTTTGCTACTTCTTCTTGCATTTGGCTCTTCGTGCGTTCAGCTTCTTCCATGATTTGCGCATGCCACGCTTTAAGAATTTTAGTGAAGTGCTCTTTTTGCGCTTCATTCATATATTCTTCGTTTTTCTTTAATTCGTAAGGTTTAACACCAGCTAATGCTAATAAACCTAAAGACGTGGTGTTTGCCACTGCCATAGTACACTCCTGTTGTTGGAATTATTCCCATAAATGGATTCGAGAGTCAAAAATAATTCGGGGATATTTTAAGGTCGCTATTGATATCAGAACTTATCCCGTTTGGCAAATACTTTTTTGAAAAATTGAATTTATTTACGATGAAAAATAAAACAAAATGGAGAATCCTTCTCCATTTTGCAATACTTTCTTATTTTGTGACCGCTTGCTGCCACGTTGCTAACCAATTGCGAATAACATCACTATTGGGCTGTTGGTTATCTAATATGTTGATTTTAGGCAATGCACTCAATTTCGGGTCTAAATCGCCTGAAATCACGGGTTTCATAATATTCGCTTTAGCAATAATTTTTTGTGATTCCGGTTTATGTAAGAAGCGTAAAAATTGTTGCGCAAGTGCTTTTTGTGAACTGCTTTTTAAAATAGCGGCTAATTCTACTTGGACTAAATGCCCTTCTTCAAAAATCGCCGCCACATTTTTGTCATCATTTTCATACCATTGATGATAAAGCGGAGAGGTTGTATAGCTTAACACTAAATCCGCTTCGCCTTTTAAATAAGCTCCATAAGTTTCAGACCAACCTTTGCCAATAGTCACGGTATGTTTGGCTAATTTTTTCCAAAACTCTGAAATGTTGCCTTTTGAGGAGAGGGCTTGATTTACCCACACTAAAAAACCACGTCCTACGGTGCTGGTTCTTGGATCTTGATAAATAACTCTTAAGTCTTGGCGCTCCATCAGCTCTTTTAAGGAGGTTGGTGGATTTTTTAATTTTTCTTTATTGTAGATAAAGGCATACTCCCCGTAATCGTAAGGATAGAACGTATGACTTTTCCACATAAACGGGAGCGATAAATCTTGAGTTGTGAGGTCATTTTCTGCAAATAACCCACTTTTTTCTGCTTCAGGTTGGGTAAAGTTATCAATACCGACAACCACATCTGCTTTCGTTTTATTGCCTTCTAAACGGACACGGTTTAGCATGGTAACGCCGTTTTCAAAAGGGAGAAAGCGAACATCACATTCACAATCTTTTTCAAATAATTTTTCTAATTCGGCTGCCGGCCCATATTTAGAAGCGAAGGAATCGTAGGTGTAAACATTTAATACAGGCTTTTCAGCAAAAGCAGAAAGAGAGGTGGTGAGAGCAGAGAGTGCGATAATAAATTTTGTTGGTTTCATTTTATAGCCCTTTGTTTGATGCAAAGGATTTCGGGAAGAATATGATGATCTTCTCAAATCCCTACGCTGATATTAGTCAGTTCAGGTTCTACGGATTGATAATTGCTATCTCTCAGCCTTCAAATAAGGCACTCCGATGAGAACGTTGGGATTTTATGCAAAAAAAAAGAGAAATTCAACCGCTTGCAAACGTTTGCTTTTTTCAAAAAAATCGTTATACTATCGCCCTAGTCCAAACACAGGAACTAGAAATGAATCTTCATACATTAACTCCATATACTTTTTCTCAGCTACACTTCAATCTACGAGGTGTAGCTCTTTTTTTATTCATTTCTATTGTTATTTTTTAATTAAAGATCGCTTTATTGAAGCGGTTTTTTTTCGCCTAAATTTTACAAGAGGATAGCAAATAATGAGCCAGTTGATTCGTACCCTAAAAGGACATATTCGTGATGAAATTATCAAAAAAGGCGGTTGGGTAAATGCACACGCACATGCCGACCGTGCTTTTACAATGACGCCAGAAAAGATCACGATATACCAAAATGCGAATCTGCAACAAAAGTGGGACTTGGTTGATGAAGTAAAACGTCAATCAACCGTTGATGATTATTACCGCCGCTTTAGCCAAGCGATTGAACTGATGATCTCACAAGGGGTTACTGCATTCGGGACCTTCGTTGATATTGATGGCGTTTGTGAAGACCGTGCGATTATCGCCGCACACAAAGCACGTGAGGTTTACAAAAGCGATATTATTTTAAAATTCGCTAACCAAACCTTAAAAGGTGTGATTGAGCCGACGGCAAAAAAATGGTTCGATATCGGTTCTGAAATGGTTGATATGATTGGTGGCTTACCATACCGTGATGAATTGGATTACGGCAAAGGCTTAGAAGCGATGGATATTCTTATGGATAAAGCAAAATCGCTTGGCAAAATGTTGCACGTTCACGTGGATCAATTTAACACACCAAAAGAAAAAGAGACCGAACAACTTTGTGATAAAGCGATTGAACACGGTATGCAAGGGCGAGTGGTGGCTATTCACGGGATTTCAATCGGGGCGCATCCAAAAGAGTATCGCAAAATGCTTTATCAAAAAATGCGTGATAGCCAAATGATGGTAATTGCTTGCCCAATGGCGTGGATTGACAGTGGTCGTAAGGAAGATTTACAGCCATTCCACAACGCTCTAACACCGGCAGATGAGCTTATTCCTGAAGGCATTACCGTGGCGATTGGCACAGATAACATTTGTGATTATATGGTGCCATTATGTGAAGGCGATATGTGGCAAGAGCTTAGCTTACTTTCTGCAGGTTGCCGTTTCACAAATTTAGAAGAAATGTCTAATATCGCAAGTATCAATGGGCGTAAAGTTCTCGGGCTTCTGTAAAGCTATGATGTAAATACAAACTCCAAACTTTAAAAAGACTACGTAGGGGCGGGGTTTATCCCCGCCCGTAAACGCTCTCTGATGATTAGGGTGGGGATAAACCCCACCCCTACAAATGAAATTAAATATTTATGTCATAAAAACATAATATTTACAAATTGTCTTAAAAATTAGACCGCTTATTCGTTATTCTCTCCAAATCCCACCGATTTTCCGTTATAATCCCAAAGATTTTTTCAAAATAAAACCTATTTCAGATTTAAAGGATAATTTTATGATGCGTTCTCATTATTGCGGTGCGTTAAACCGTTCGCACGTTGGTCAAGCGGTTACATTAAGCGGTTGGGTACACCGTGTACGTAACCTTGGTCGTTTTATTTTTATGCAAATTCGTGACCGTGAAGGAATTGTACAAGTTTTCTTTGATGAAAAAGATGAAGCCATTTTTAAAGTCGCTTCTGCATTACGTTCAGAAGCTTGCGTGCAAATCCAAGGTGAAGTGATTGCTCGTGATGAAGCACAAATCAATAAAGAGATGGCAACGGGCGAAATTGAAGTGCTGGTAAAAAATGTTTTGGTTTATAACAATGCCGATGTTTTACCGCTCGACTTCAACCAAAATAATACCGAAGAACAGCGTTTAAAATACCGTTATTTAGATTTACGCCGTCCTGAAATGGCAGAAAAATTAAAAACACGTGCCAAAATTACCAGCTTTGTGCGCCGTTTTATGGACGATCACGGCTTCCTTGATATTGAAACGCCAATGCTTACTAAAGCAACGCCTGAAGGTGCTCGTGACTACTTAGTGCCAAGCCGTGTGCATAAAGGTAAATTTTATGCCTTGCCACAATCGCCTCAGTTGTTCAAACAATTGCTGATGATGTCAGGCTTTGACCGTTACTATCAAATCGTAAAATGTTTCCGTGATGAAGATTTACGTGCAGATCGCCAGCCTGAATTTACCCAAATCGATGTGGAAACTTCATTTATGACTGCAGAAGAAGTCCGTGCGGTAATGGAAGAGATGATTCACGGTTTATGGTTAGATCGCTTAAATGTCGATTTAGGTAAATTCCCAATGATGACGTGGCAAGAAGCGATGGATCGTTTTGGTTCAGATAAACCGGACTTACGTAACCCATTAGAATTAGTGGATGTTGCCGATATTCTGAAAAATGTTGAATTTAAAGTGTTCAATGAACCGGCAAATTCTCCAGATGGACGTGTAACCGTATTAAGAGTGCCAAATGGTGCAACCTTAACCCGTAAACAAATTGATGAATACACTCAATTTGTCGGCATTTACGGTGCAAAAGGCTTAGCGTGGGCGAAAATTAACGATGTGAATGCAGGTATGGAAGGTATCCAAAGCCCTGTGGCAAAATTCTTAAATGAAGAGGTGTTTAACGCGTTAATTGAGCGTACATCGGCACAAAGTGGCGATATTCTTTTCTTCGGTGCAGACAAATGGCAAGTCGTTACCGACTCAATGGGTGCATTGCGCTTAAAAGTGGGGCGTGATTTAGGCTTAACCGACTTAACGGCGTGGAAACCATTATGGGTGGTTGATTTCCCTATGTTTGAACGTGATGATGAAGGTAATTTATCGGCAATGCACCATCCGTTTACCTCTCCAAAAGGATTATCGCCGGAAGAACTAGCGGCAGATCCGGTCAAAGCGGTCGCAAATGCTTATGATATGGTTATCAACGGCTACGAAGTGGGCGGCGGTTCAGTACGTATTTTTGATCCGAAAATGCAACAAACCGTGTTCAATATTTTAGGCATTAACGAAGAAGAACAAGCGGAGAAATTTGGCTTCTTATTAGACGCATTAAAATTTGGTACACCGCCACACGCAGGTCTTGCGTTCGGTTTAGATCGTTTAACGATGTTGATTACCGGTACAGAAAATATCCGTGATGTGATTGCCTTCCCTAAAACAACAGCGGCAGCGTGCTTAATGACAGAAGCACCGAGTTATGCAAATCCGCAAGCGTTGGAAGAGTTAGCGATTGCAGTAACAGCAAAAGAATAAATCAGTTTAGTAAATGCGGTCAGATGACCGCATTTTTTTATCGCTTAATTTTGGAAAATAAAGATGAATAAAACCATTTACCTTGCTTCAAATAGTCCTCGAAGATGGGAAATCTTACAACAATTAGGATTAAATCTTTTAAGAATTGAAGGGGAAATTGATGAAACCCCTTACGAAAATGAAGAAGCAAAAAGCTACTGTTTACGGATTGCCGAAGCAAAAAATAAAGCCGCACAAGCGGTTCATTTTACTCAAAATCTTGCAGATTATCCTATTTTAACAGCCGATACGACCGTTTCTATTCATAACCAAATTTTGGGAAAACCGAAAGATAAAGACGATGCTTATCGTATGCTTAAATTGCTTTCAGGGAAAACGCATCAGGTTTTTACTGCCGTTTGTGTCAGCTACCAAGGTAAACAATTTTCAGTGCTTCAAACCAGTGATGTCACATTTAAAACGCTCACAGATCAAGAAATTCACGCTTATATTGAAACCAAAGAGCCTATGGATAAAGCAGGCGCTTATGGTATTCAAGGATTAGGTGGGATTTTTGTTCAGCATTTATCAGGTAGCTTTACAGGCGTAATGGGATTACCGGTTGCAGAAACGGCAGAGTTGCTCAGACAATATAATTTAAATCTTTTGATAAAATAAAAATCTTGATCTACTTCTCAAAAATAACTTTTACTAATACACATTTTATTTATCTTTTTATAAGATAAAAATAAATACTAGTATATGAGAGAAGATATGATTTATTACGCCCATTCCGTTGAAAACCAACCCGAATCCCAATGGCAAACCTTAAGCAACCATCTTTCCCAAGTTGGCGAGATGGCGGCGGGATTTGCCGCTGTTTTTGGAGCGCAGGAAACCGCCCGATATACCGGGCAGCTGCACGATTTGGGCAAATATACGGAAGCGTTTGATAAACGGTTGCACGGAGGTCCTTCTGTTGACCACGCCACCGCAGGTGCGAAAATTGCGATAGAACGGTTCGGCGACAAGGCAGGTAAGTTGATGGCGTTCTGCATTGCTGGCCACCATGCCGGTTTGGCTAACGGCGATGGCGAGGGCGATAACCGCCGCACTTTGACGCAACGCCTTGCCTTGTCTTTCGGCATAGACATTCCCAAGCTTGATCCTGTTTGGCAGCAGGAAATCACCCTGCCGGAAAAGCTGCCCGCACCGCCCTTGAAGGCCGACGCTCATCACAAATGGTTTTTCTATGCCTTCTTTACCCGCATGCTGTATTCTTGCCTGGTGGATGCCGATTTTCTCGATACCGAGGCCTTTTATGTTTCCCGTTCCGTTGAAAAAAACACCATACAACGCGGCGGCCATCCCGATTTAAACGCCTTGCAACAGCGCTTCAACGTCTTTATCGAATCTTTCAGACGGCCTACCGAACAGGCGGCGACCGAAGCCGAACAACGCCGCGCCGAGCTTAACCGCCTGCGCAGCAACATTCTCGACCATGCCGTCGCCCAAGCCGGCGAGGCACCCGGCCTGTTTACCCTTACCGTGCCCACCGGTGGCGGCAAAACCTTCACTTCGATGGCATTTGCTTTGGAACACGCCAAGCGTTACGGTATGCGGCGCGTGATTTACATCATCCCCTTTACCAGCATCATCGAGCAAAACGCCGCCGAGTTTCGCAAGGCCTTCGGCGATTTGGGCGAAGCCGCCGTGTTGGAACACCACAGCACCTTCGACGACAGCAAGCTCAAAAACCAGCACAGCAAAGACAAGCTGCGTCAAGCCTCCGAAAACTGGGATATGCCCGTGGTGGTAACCACCGCCGTGCAGTTTTTCGAATCGCTGTTTGCCGACCGCTCCTCGCGCTGCCGCAAGCTGCACAATATCGCCGGCAGCGTGATTA
This sequence comes from Actinobacillus porcitonsillarum, assembly GCF_003101015.1. NCBI lineage: Bacteria > Pseudomonadati > Pseudomonadota > Gammaproteobacteria > Pasteurellales > Pasteurellaceae > Actinobacillus > Actinobacillus porcitonsillarum. The sequence continues at coordinate 1,146,646 of NZ_CP029206.1, forward strand.
TCCTCGACGAAGCGCAAATGCTGCCGCTCAATCTGCTGCTGCCCGTGATGCAGGCCATCAAAGAGCTGGCGCGAAACTACCGTTGCAGCGTGGTAATGTGCACCGCCACCCAGCCCGCCGTACAGGCCGAACACGGCTTTTACCGCGGCTTTGAAAATGTGCGCGAAATCGCCCCGAATCCGACCGCACTTTTTGAGCAACTGCGCCGAACCACCGTGCAGCACATCGGCCTGCAAACCGATGTCGACCTGTTGGAAAAGCTCGGGCAACACCGGCAAATGCTCATCATCGTCAACAACCGCCGCCACGCCCGCAGCCTGTATGACAGCGCCAAACAGCTTGACGGCGTGTTCCACCTCACCACCCTGATGTGCGCCAAACACCGCAGCCAAATGCTGGAAACCATCCGAGGCCGTCTGAAAAACGGCGAACCCTGCCGCGTGATTGCCACTTCTTTAATCGAAGCGGGCGTCGATGTCGATTTCCCGCTGGTGATGCGCGCCGAAGCCGGGTTGGATTCCGTCGCCCAAGCCGCCGGACGCTGCAACCGCGAAGGCAAAAGGCTGCCTGAAGAGAGCTTTGTTTGGATATTCCAGCCCGAAGCGCAATGGAAAGCTCCTGCCGAACTCGGGCTGCTCTCCGGCGTGATGCGCTCCGTAGTGCGGCAGTATGCTAGCGATTTACTGTCTGTGGAGGCTATCGCCAGTTACTTTAGCGAAGTCTACCAACTCAAAGGCGCTGAGCTGGACCAGCGCCGAATTCTCGCCATGCACCACAACGCAGGCAGCAGTCTCAACTTCCCCTTCCAAACCATCGCGGCAAAGTTCCGCATGATCGAAACCCATATGCAGCCGCTCATCATCCCGTTCGACGATGAGGCAGAACGCCTGATCGACGGCCTGCGCCACGCCGACCAGATCGGCGGACTGTTGCGCAAACTCCAGTACTACACAGTGCAAATCCCCGAAAGTGTGCTAGACGCCTTGCTGAAAGCCGGACGCATTGAAGCCATCAACGAACACACTTTCGGCAAGCAGTTTTACAGCCTAATCGGGCTGGATTTGTATGATGAAGTGGCGGGGTTTTCTTGGGAGGATAGTAACTTTATTCATTCTGAGAATTTTGTTTTTTAATTGATGTGTAGTGTTTTTTATAAAATAGGAGTATTGAAAGTGAATGAAAAGATTAATGTTATTAAAGTTCGTGATGACTATGAACCAATAAAATTTGAGCCAATAGATGGCTCGGAAAAATTTAAAGTTTGTGAAAATCAAAAATCCTCATGGACTGATGGAGAGTTTAGCAGCAAAGATTTACGCAGCAGAATTGAGCCTTGGCTTACTTCACTTTTCCAATCTGAACATCTTTCCTTGCTCATAGGTTCAGGATTAACTCACGCAGTACACTACTTAGCAGCAGGAAGAGGTGCTGCAGGAATGTCTGCTTTGAGTTTAAGTAACTATGAAGATGAAATAAATAATAAAGCAAAAGAATCTGCAAACAAGACGGGTCGAAAAGAAGGTAATTTGGAAGATCAGCTTCGTGTTGCGAATGAATTACTGCGTGGATTGGAAATTTTAGGTGATTTAAAGGCTGATAGTTTACGTAATGAATTAAATAAAGGAATGACAAACTTTTCCCAATCAATTTTAAATAGTGAAAACGGTATTGCAACAGCTAGTGATGAAAAACGAGAAGCGGCGTTTAATGCCTTAGTTACTTTTCTGATGAGTTTTGCCAGCCGAATTGGTGTGCGCGATCGTTTAAATATTTTCACAACAAACTATGATCGTTTGATTGAAGCAGGAGCTGAAATTGCAGGTTTGCATTTATTAGATAGATTTCTGGGAAATCTTATGCCGATTTTCCGTTCTTCGCGTTTAGATCTAGATATGCACTACAACCCACCTGGAATACGAGGAGAGCCAAGATATTTGGAAGGTGTTGCTCGCTATACAAAATTACATGGTTCTGTAGATTGGGTGCAGACAGATCGAGATATACGTCGTATTGGGTTGCCATTTGGTGCAACTGATATTACTCCTTTCTTACAAGCTCCAAGTTTGAACGGTGCAACCGCTAATGAGTTAATGATTTATCCAAATGCGGCTAAAGATAGGGAAACAGCAGGTTATCCTTATGTGGAATTATTTCGAGATTTTGCATCTGCTGTTTGTCGTCCAAATAGTGTATTGGTAACTTATGGATACAGTTTTGGAGATGAACACATTAATCGGGTCATTCGCGATATGCTGACCATTCCTTCAACGCATTTAGTTGTCATTTCTTATGATGATCCACTTGGTCGTATTATGCAAACTTACGAAGAGATGGGAAGACCTTCTCAAATTAGTTTGATGATTGGAGCAGAATTGGCTGATTTAACTAAGCTGACACAAAATTATCTACCAAAGGCAGCGATTGATAAAACGACATTTCGAATGAGTGAATTGTTAAAGCAGCGTATGGGGGCAGTTCAATCAGAAAAAGAACAAATCAACCAAGAAGATAATAATGATTTGGTATAGGGAGATTTATCATGAGTTTATCACCTTTAGCTTATACTGATTCTTTGCGTATTGGTACGATTGATTTTGTATCACCTGATGAAATTAAAGTGCTGTTGGATATAGAAGCGCCTGATGGCGTTGCTCTCAATACTGGTACGCCTCGCCCCTTTCCTCGTATTAACGGTTATGTGCTTATTCCAAGTGACGCTGGTTACTTGGTTGCACAAGTAGAGTGGATTACGATTGAACGTTCTCAATATCCGAAGCGTAAAGGAGTGCAGGATTTTGGCTTAATGGACTTACCTTATCCATTAAGAAAAATGAGCTTAAATCCGTTGGGTTGTTTATTTTATGCGGATAGAAGTTCGGACGGCAAAGAAAATTATCGCTTTCAGCGAGGTGTTGAGAGTTATCCAACCGTTGGTGCGCCTGTATTGTTACCAACGCAGGCTCAACTTAAAGCCATTGTTGAATCGGGTGATAACCGTTCTGTTTTGATTGGTCATAGTCCATTGGCGGCTAATGCTGAGGTAATGATAGATCCAGACAGGATTTTTGGTCGTCATTTGGCGGTTTTAGGAAATACAGGTAGCGGAAAATCTTGCTCTGTTGCGGGGCTGATTCGTTGGTCTTTAGACGCAGCAAAACAAAATAAAGGTTCGGATCCCAATGCTCGTTTTATTGTGCTTGATCCGAATGGCGAATATGCGAATACTTTTCGAGATATGGGGCAAGTTCGGGTATATGCAGTTGAGCCAATTGAAGAAATTGAGCAATTGCAGATCCCTTTGTGGTTTTGGAATAGTGCTGAATGGAGTGCTTTTACTCAGGCAAGTGGTAAAACTCAGCGTCCAACATTAATTCAGGCTTTAAGATCGGTTCGTGATGGTGCATTAAATACAGTTGCTACACCTAGTTATGAGATGCGTCGTTATTTACGTCTTGAATTGTCAAACCAAGTGCAACGATTTTTTGAAGTAAACTTCATAAGGTGTTTTCCAACCTAAACATTTACGTGGTCGTAAATTCAGTTTATTGATCACCTGTTGAATATCAACTTCGCTCCACTGATTGATGTCTTGGTGCTTCGGAAAGTATTCACGAAGTAACCCATTTGTATTTTCATTCGTTCCCCGTGTCCACGGTTGATGCGGCTCGGGGAAGTAAAATTCTACACCCAGTGCTTCTGTTACCAAACGATGTTGGGCAAATTCTTTACCACGGTCTGGCGTAATTGACCGCAATATATGTGAATCCAGCAATTCAATCATGGCTTTTTGGACTGCTTCGGCTTTTTTGGCAGGAATTTTCTTCACCAACTCAAAACGACTTTTGCGTTCCGTCAGCGTCAGCAAACAAGCTCCACCCGCTTTACCCAGTACGGTATCGGCTTCCCAATGTCCAAAGCGACTGCGATTTTGCGCCGAAATGGGACGGTCGTTCAAATGGTTGGATATCTGAATTTTGCCACGTTTTTCATGATGATTTTTTGTATGCCGTGTTTTGCCTTTGTGGCGCAGTTTGCGACTGGCTTTGCGTTCGCCTATATCAAACAACCCTGAATAAATACCACGATAAATGGTTGAATAACTAATGGATAATTCAGATTTTTCCAATTTTAATCGTGCGCTGATTTGTTCGGGCGACCAGTTTTCTGTCAGAAACTTTTCTTGCACCAAATTGAAATATTCAGGCTGCTCTAATTTGCGCTGTGCTTTGCTATTTTGACGATGCTTCAAATAGCTGTTTTGTGCGTTCGTTGCACTGTAGCTTTCTAGAGCGTGTCGTTTCAGCTCGCGAGAAATGGTGCTGGAGCTACGTCCCAGTGCTTTGGCAATTTCTGCTTGTTTTTTGCCCTGTGCGAGTAAAATCATTATCTTTTCTCGCTCGTTTATTGTAAGATGTCGGTAGGAAGTACTCATCATTTGGAAGTGGTTTTTGTGTGGAAACAAAATTATATTCTAGTTGATGAGTACTTCTTTTTTTGTTGCACTTGGATTGTAAATTCAGCGTACATTAGTTAGTATTACACAATTAGAGCGTAATGCAGGATCTCCTTGGGGGAAATTTCCTGCGCCCAAAAACTTTTTTGAAAAAATAAAAATATGGCAGGAAGGATTAGCTGAACAAGATTCTTTTACTGATGAAGAGAAAAGCGTACTACAATCTATTCAGGATAAAATTGCTAATTTTGTTAGCAATCGTAGCGGGCAATATCCAACTTATGAATTTACACGCAATGAAATTAACGAATTTTTAAATTTATTGCAAACAGCGCATTCCACATTTGGCGGGAGTGATAATGATATTTTACCTATTGATGCTGATATACCGCGTCCATTTACAGGAGAGGAATTCTTACGTAGTGTTGAAGCCAATGCTGAATTATTAAATGTTTCTGAATATGTAGAAACCATGCTTATGCGTATTCGTACATTGCTTTCAGATAGCCGCATGAAAATAGTTTCAAACCATCAAGAAGCATTTACATTAGATGAATGGCTAACCCATTATATTGGTGGAAACCAAGCAGAAAATGGTCTTGTTACCGTTATAGATCTTTCTTTGGTTCCTGCCGAAGTTATTCATTTGATTACAGCGGTGATTGCTCGTATGACCTTGGAGGCTTTACAACGTTACCGAAAACTCAATCAGGGGAAGACTCTACCAACGGTTTTGGTAATGGAAGAGGCTCATACATTTATTAAACGATATAAAGATGATGTAGAAAATCAAAGCTCAGCAACAATTTGTTGCCAAGTTTTTGAAAAGATTGCGAGAGAAGGTCGTAAATTCGGATTAGGTTTGGTTTTATCTTCGCAGCGCCCAAGTGAACTTTCCCCGACGGTACTTTCGCAGTGCAACAGCTTTCTTTTGCATAGGATTAGCAATGATAGGGATCAGGAATTGGTGCATAAGTTAGTACCTGATAATCTTCATGGCTTATTGCGTGATTTGCCTTCACTCCCTTCTCGCCATGCAATTTTATTAGGGTGGGCATCGGAATTACCTATTCTAGTAAAGATGAGAGATTTGCCGGAACAGCATAGACCGAAATCTGATGACCCAGACTTCTGGGCTGTATGGTCTGGGCAATCAGAACGAGAAGTTAATTGGAGAGCAATTGCAGATGATTGGCAGCAAGTTAATGAAGCAGATATTGATGATTAATGAAACTGTTTCTGAATTTGTTTTTTATAAAGTACGGTCAATTTCCCAACAGTTTTGTAAACTTCCAAGCAAATCCGACCGCTTGTATGCCATCTGAAAATCAAAAAGCAGCAGAGCAATTAAAAACGGAGAAAAATATGCCAAACAAAATACGCCTACACATTTGGGGCGATTACGCCTGTTTTACCCGTCCGGAAATGAAGGTGGAGCGGGTGTCTTACGATGTCATCACGCCGTCGGCGGCGCGCGGGGTGTTGGCGGCGGTGCATTGGAAGCCGGCGATCCGCTGGGTGATTGACCGCATTTATGTATTGAAGCCGATCCGTTTTGAATCGGTGCGGCGCAATGAGTTGGGCGGCAAGATTTCGGAGAGCAAGGTCAGCGGGGCGATGCGGCGCAAGAGCGTGGAGGATTTATATACGCTGATTGATGACGACCGCCAGCAACGCGCGGCGACGGTGCTGAAAGATGTGGGCTATGTGATTGAAGCCCATGCAGTGCTGACGGCAAAAGCGGGCGAGGGCGATACGATTACCAAGCATATCGAGATGTTTAAGCGGCGGGCGTCGAAGGGGCAATGTTTCCAGCAGCCGTGCATGGGCGTGCGCGAGTTTCCGGCGCATTTTGCTTGGGTGGATGATGACGGCGATTTTCCCGCATCATGCCTGTCTGAAAACGAAGCCAACCGCGATTTGGGCTGGATGCTGCACGATATTGATTTCGATCACGGCAATCTGCCGAAATTTTTCCGCGCGGAAATGAAAAACGGGGTAATCGAAGTGCCGCCGTTTTACGCCGAGGAGGTGAAAGCATGATTTTGGCTTCACTGGCGCGTTATTACCGCCGCTTGGCAACGCAAAACGATGATTTCGGCAACCCGAAAGTGCCGCCTTACGGCTTTAGCGAGGAAAAAATCGGCTGGATTTTGGTGTTGGATAAAGAAGGCCGTCTGCAAGACGCGGTGCCGAATTTAACGGCGGATAAAAAGCCGCAGCCGAAATTGATGAGTGTGCCGCGCCCTGAAAAGCGCACGTCGGGCGTCAAGCCGAATTTTCTATGGGACAAAACCGCTTATGCCTTGGGTGTGGAAGCCAATAAAGATAAGGCGCAGGCGAAAACAGAACCTGTGGTGCCGTCTGAAAAAACCTTCGAGGCGTTCCGGCAATATCATTTGGATTTGCTGCAACACGAACAAGACGAAGGTTTGCAGGCGCTCTACCGCTTTTTGCAACACTGGCAGCCTGCGCAGTTTGCCGATTATCCGTGCCTGTCTGAAACGCCGGACGCCAATGTGGTGTTCGCTTTGGATAAGCCTTCTGCCTTGATTCACAAGCGCGAAGCGGCGCAAACGCTGTGGGCAGGCCGTCTGAAAAGCGACGAGGCCGAGCAGGGCTTGTGTCTGGTCAGCGGCGAAGAAGCGCCGATTGCGCGGCTGCATCCGGCGATTAAGGGCGTGTTCGGCGGACAGAGTTCGGGCGGCTCGATTATTTCGTTCAATAAAGAATCCTTTGCTTCGTTCGGTAAAGAGCAAGGGGCGAATGCACCGGTGTCGGAAGTGTCGGCCTTTGCCTATACCACCGCGTTGAACTATCTGCTGCGCCGCGAAAACGGCCATTGCCTCACCATCGGCGATGCCAGCACGGTGTTTTGGGCGGAAGCTGCCGACAGCGAAACCGCCGCCGCGGCCGAAGATTTCTTTGCCGACATCATGACCCCGCCCGATGACGAGCAGCAAAGCCAAAAAGTATTCGATATTTTGGAGCAAATCGCCAAAGGCCGCCCTTTGCAGGAAATCGCGCCCGATCTGTCTCCCGATACCCGCTTTTATATCTTGGGCTTGGCGCCGAATGCGGCGCGGATTTCCATCCGCTTTTGGCTGGATACCACGTTCGGGCAGTTGGCGGCGAATCTGGCGCAGCATTGGCAGGATTTGTCTCTGGAGCCGCGGCCGTGGAAAACCGCACCGTCGGTATGGCGTTTGTTGCTTCAGACGGCCGTATTGGGCAAAAGCGAAAACATTTCCCCCGTTTTGGCAGGCGAGATGATGCGCGCCGTAATCGGCGGCACGTTGTATCCCATGAGCCTGCTGGCGCAGCTGATCGCCCGCATCCGTGCCGACGGCGATGCCAACGGCTTGCGCGTTGCCATGATTAAAGCCGTGTTACAGCGGCGTTTCAGAAAAGGTCTTATTCACGAGGAGGTTTCCATGAGTTTGAACACCGAAAGCCGAAATACGGCTTATCTGCTCGGGCGGCTGTTTGCTGTGCTCGAGCGTATCCAGTATCAGGCGCTGGGCGAATTGAATGCGGGCATTGCCGACCGCTATTACGGCTCCGCATCCGCCGTGCCGTTTTCCGTTTTTCCGCGTCTGTTGTCGGGCGCCAAGCACCATTTGTCGCGCCTGCGTAAAGACAAAGCTGGCATGGCGGTTAATCTCGACAAAGATTTGGGCGAGATTATCGCCATGCTGCCTGAAACTTTCCCGCGCCATTTGAGCATCGACGAACAAGGCCGCTTTGCCATCGGCTATTACCAACAAAAGCAAAGCTACTTCGCCAAAAAAGATCCCGCAGTTACCCAACCACATGAAGGAGAATGAAAATGTCCATCCAAAACCGCTATGAGTTCGTTTACTTTTTCGACGTAACCAACGGCAATCCCAACGGCGACCCCGACGCCGGCAATATGCCGCGCCTTGATCCCGAATCCAGCAAAGGCTTGGTTACCGACGTGTGCCTGAAGCGCAAAATCCGCAATTTTGTCGAACTCGCCAACGAAAACCAGCCGGGCTACGAAATCTACGTGAAAGACAAAGGCGTGCTGAACCTGCAAAACAAACGCGCCTATGAAGCCTTGGGCATCGAATCCGAAGCCAAAAAGCTGCCCAAAGACGAAGCTAAAGCCCGCGACATCACCGCTTGGATGTGCAAAAACTTCTTCGATATCCGCACTTTCGGCGCCGTGATGACTACCGAAGTCAACAGCGGCCAAGTGCGCGGCCCCGTGCAACTGGCGTTCGCCCAATCCATCGATCCTATCGTGCCGCTGGAAATCTCCATCACCCGCATGGCCGTAACCAACGAAAAAGACCTCGAAAAAGAGCGCACCATGGGGCGCAAATACATCGTCCCCTACGCCCTTTACCGCGTACACGGCTTTATCTCCGCCAACCTTGCCGCCAAAACCGGCTTTTCTGACGACGATTTGGCGAAATTATGGGAGGCATTGAAACTGATGTTCGAGCACGACCGCTCCGCCGCCCGCGGCGAAATGGCGGCACGCAAACTCATCGTGTTCAAACATGACAGCGCCCTCGGCAGCCTGCCCGCGCACAAACTGTTCGACGCCGTTAAAGTCGAGCGCGTGGGCGGCGAAAGCGGCACGCCGGCATCGGGTTTTGCCGATTATCAAATCCGTGTCGATTCAGACGGCCTCAACGGTGTGAGCGTGGAAGAATTGCTGTAATGCCCGATGTGCAAAATTTTGCAGCAAACCCACCGCTTGCAGGCACGGAGGAACGGGGTTTGCCCACCGTTTCCCTCTCTGCCCTGCAACACTACGCCTTCTGCCCGCGCCAATGCGCGTTGATTCACAACGAGCAGGCGTGGGCGGAGAACTATCTGACCGCGCAGGGGCGTTCGCTGCACGAGCGGGTGGATTCGGGCGAGCCGGAAACACGCAAAGGTGTGCGCTTCGAGCGCAGCGTGCATGTGTCGGCGCAGCAGCTGGGTATCAGCGGAATTGTCGATATGGTGGAACATGATTTGGTTTCAGGCAGCCTGAAGCCCGTTGAATACAAACGCGGCAAGCCCAAGCCCGAACCGTTCGACGAAATCCAGCTTTGCGCGCAGGCGCTGTGTTTGGAAGAGATGACCGGACAAACCATCGCCGAGGGCGCGCTGTGGTATATGCAAACCCGCCACCGCGTGCCGGTGGTGTTTTCAGACGGCCTTAGGGCGCAAACGCTGGCCGTTATCGCCCAAGTGCGCGACCTCTTGGCAAGCGGGCAAACCCCGCCGCCGGTGTACGGCAAACGCTGCAAAGCCTGTTCGCTGGTGGAGGTTTGCCAGCCGAAGTTGTTGGAGAAGGATAGGTCGGTGGGGTATGTGGAAGGGTTGTTCGAAGGGTAAGTTAATATTAATTGGTAGGAATAAAAATATGAAATGCTTTTTATGTGAACAGGATAACGTTGAAATGTCATTGGAGCATTCTATTCCACAGTTTCTTGGTGGAAAGAAAAGCGATGATAAATTTAAAAGATTAAATTTGTGTAAGTTGTGTAATAGTAAATTGGGTACTCATGTTGATGCGAGGTTTGCTCGTTCTTTCATAAATGCAATGGAGCTAAATGAATTTAATAATGATATATTTGGGGGGAGATTGACATCTCTAAAATTTGATGCTGGTGATGAGATTCATGATTTGATTCCTGAAAATAACTATGTGGAAATGATGAGTAATGAGAAATCTGTTGCATTCTGGATTAAAGAAAATACTCCAGATTTTCTTGGTTTGGTAGGAGGACATGCACCACTGAGTAAAAGCAAAATCTCTCAGTTATTTTTATTTATAACCAAAGAAGATTTAAGCGAAGCAGAATTAAAGCAATTATTAAATGATATTATATTGAAATTTAAAGATTATAAGAAATTAGAGATTTTACTTTGCATGAATTTTTCTTGTGGCTCAGTTGCAACTGAAAAGGACTTGGCTGCATATCGCAAACAAATAAAATCTATGTTTGATATTAGGGGGTTAAAATTTATTTGGGAGTTTAGTGATAAAGAATTAAATATTGCAAATAGACTAAGACCTGATGGTAAGGACTTTAAAGCAAATGTTTTATTTGATTTAAATGATTGGGTTAGATTCTTATCTAAATTATTTTTAGGTATATTGTGTGGATATTTGGGTAATCAATTTACAAAAAATCCAGTTGGGTTAAAATTAATTGATATATTAAGGACATATTCATCTAGAGTCGTGTTGTCAGAAAGTGATATAAATAGATTAAAACACCCTCTTAAGATGAGCCAAGTTAACCTTTTCTTGTTAGAAAGAGGTTCTATTACTGTTTCTATTTTTCAAATAGGAGATGATATTGTTGGTTTGCTGGGAATAGGAGATAATATATATGCTTTAAGAATATGCAAACAACAAGATTTATCTAAAATTGAAAAAGATAAATTAAATATTAGCTCGGATTTCTGTAGAATTCCAGAAGGAATAACCCTTGTATTAAATAAAAATAGTGATAAATATCTGGAATATAATACCAAGGATTTCTTTTTGGAAAAGTTTTTTGATGAAAAATTTCCAGGGATTTTGGAAAGGCAAAAATTAGAAATAATTAGTTTGTTAAAATAAGCGATGGTGTTTGCCCTTTGGCTCACACGAGTTGGTAGATTATCTGTTTTTCGTTTTACGCCGTCTGAAAACAATACGTTATTTTTCAGACAGCCTAAACAACAAGCCGTTTCAAAACAAAAGTTTGGTCAAAATCAAGGGAGTTTTTTAACCATGCGCAAGCTGCAAAATACGCTGTATATCACCACGCAGGGCAGTTATCTGCATAAGGAGCGTGAAACGTTGGTGGTGGAGCAGGAGCGCAAAAAGGTGGCGCAATTGCCGGTGCATTCCATCGGGCATATTTTCTGTTTCGGTAATGTACTGGTGTCGCCGTTTTTGATGGGGTTTTGCGGCGAAAACAATGTCAATCTGGCGTTTTTTACCGAAAACGGGCGTTTTTTGGGGCGCTTGCAGGGGCGGCAGAGCGGCAATGTGTTGCTTCGACGGGCGCAATACCGGTTGTCGGAACACAATCCGGTGCCGATTGCGCGGCATATTATTGCGGCGAAGATTCAGTCGGGCAAGCGGGTGTTGCAGCGGCGGCTGCGCAATCACGGCGAGCAGCAGGAGGTGCAGGCGGCGGTATCGGCGCTAAATTTTAGTTTGCAGCAGTTGAAGCGGGCGGAAAGTTTGGAATTAATCCGCGGGATTGAGGGCGATGCGGCGGCGCGTTATTTCGGCGTGTTCCGCCAGTTGCTGCGCGAAAACAGCGGTTTTGCCTTCGATGGCCGCAACCGCCGCCCGCCGCGCGACGGGGTGAATGCGTTGCTGTCGTTTGTGTACAGTATTTTGGGCAAGGACATCAGCGGCGCGCTGCAAGGCGTGGGTTTGGATCCGCAGGTGGGTTTTCTGCACGCCGACCGCCCGGGGCGCGACAGTTTGGCGCAGGATATTCTGGAGGAGTTCCGCGCGTGGTGGGCGGACAGGCTGGTGCTGTCGCTGATTAACCGCGGGCAGATTAAGCCGCAGGATTTTGTAACCGAGGCGGGTGGGGCGGTGAATATCAAGCCGGAGGCGCGCAAGCTGCTGTTTCAAACCTTGCAGGCGAAAAAGCAGGAAAAGATTGTGCATCCGTTTTTGCAGGAGGAAGTGGAAATCGGATTATTGCCTTACATTCAAGCGATGTTGCTGGCTCGCCATTTACGTGGCGATTTGGCGGAATATCCGCCGTTTTTGATGAGATAGTACAAGCGGTCATATTTTTATGAAAATTTGCAATTTCGTCGAAAAAGTTACCCAGCTGTAAAGTCTTTAAGGAGAGAATATGCTAATGCTGATTACCTACGATATTTCGTTCGACGATCCTGCCGGGCAAGCAAGGTTGCGCCGTATTGCAAAGCATTGCCTTGATTATGGTGTCCGTGCGCAATATTCAGTATTTGAGTGTGATGTGACACCAGATCAATGGGTAAAGCTGAAACAAAAATTATTGGAGACCTATAATCCCGAGTGCGACAGTTTACGTTTTTATCACTTAGGCAGTAAGTGGCGTAATAAAGTCGAGCATCACGGCGCAAAACCTGCTGTTGATGTGTTCAAGGATGTGCTGATTATCTAGCGCTAACCCATGGTTCTCATCAAAATGCCGGCAGATTAGCGAATGGCTAATCTATTGCGTTCTTTAACAATTGAAATAATTGATTAAACTTCTTAAAATAAATGCGTTTTTAAAGTGGTAGGTTAGCGATTTAGCTTATGTACCGCCTTGAAAATACTGCTGTTTTTATAACGGCAGTCGCTCCCTTCGCGGGAGCGCGAGTTGAAACTCTAATATGAGAAAATCAAGTTTTTTTTTTTAAAGTCGCTCCCTTCGCGGGAGCGCGAGTTGAAACGATTTTTTGGATTTGTCAATTAAGGTATGACTGGTCGCTCCCTTCGCGGGAGCGCGAGTTGAAACAGCGTTATAAAGTAACCGTCAATCAAAAAATTTTAAGTCGCTCCCTTCGCGGGAGCGCGAGTTGAAACAGTGGTTGGTAGTTTAGCTGTTAAACCAAAAACGTCGCTCCCTTCGCGGGAGCGCGAGTTGAAACATAAAAAGTATTTAAATTTATGATTGCCAATCCTTGTCGCTCCCTTCGCGGGAGCGCGAGTTGAAACAAATTTTTTTATCGCAATGCCACTATATATAAAGCGGTCGCTCCCTTCGCGGGAGCGCGAGTTGAAACCCATATGTGGGGAAATCGGGAAAAAAAAATTTATGTCGCTCCCTTCGCGGGAGCGCGAGTTGAAACATTATTTGATGGCTAGAAATTGTAAAATATAACTTGTCGCTCCCTTCGCGGGAGCGCGAGTTGAAACATGTTCTTTGAAAAATTTTTTTTATCGGCAATGCCAGTCGCTCCCTTCGCGGGAGCGCGAGTTGAAACTGTCAATCCAGATCTTACAAATTCCACATAATCAAGTCGCTCCCTTCGCGGGAGCGCGAGTTGAAACAAACCAAAAAAGATCAAGGCTTTTGTAACAAATAAGTCGCTCCCTTCGCGGGAGCGCGAGTTGAAACGAAATTGTAAAATATAACTTGATTTGGTATATGTAGTCGCTCCCTTCGCGGGAGCGCGAGTTGAAACCCATATATGGAAAAATCAAGTTTTATTTTATAAAAGTCGCTCCCTTCGCGGGAGCGCGAGTTGAAACCCTCTTGTTTTACGATTGCTTACGCCTTGCCTATGTCGCTCCCTTCGCGGGAGCGCGAGTTGAAACTATATATAGTAAGCATTGCCAATAAAAAATTTTTGTCGCTCCCTTCGCGGGAGCGCGAGTTGAAACGATTGACAAAATAATGCTAGAATTTATCGTTTGAGTCGCTCCCTTCGCGGGAGCGCGAGTTGAAACATTCTAAAAGCCTTGATCTTTTTTGGTTTAAAAGGTCGCTCCCTTCGCGGGAGCGCGAGTTGAAACATCAGATCCCGTTTATCGCTGTTTAGCCTTTCAGGTCGCTCCCTTCGCGGGAGCGCGAGTTGAAACTCAAATATGGCCTTAGGTATTATTTTTTATTAGTGTCGCTCCCTTCGCGGGAGCGCGAGTTGAAACATTACAAATGTCTTGATCGTTTTTGGTTTAAAAGGTCGCTCCCTTCGCGGGAGCGCGAGTTGAAACAAACCAAATTTTGCAATTTTTAGACCGCTGAAAATTGTCGCTCCCTTCGCGGGAGCGCGAGTTGAAACGAAGAATTGGCAAATGATAAATTAAATAAAAGTTGTCGCTCCCTTCGCGGGAGCGCGAGTTGAAACGATTGACAAAATAGGGTTAGAATTTATTACTTGAGTCGCTCCCTTCGCGGGAGCGCGAGTTGAAACGTATTATAAAGTAGTTATTTTGTTTTGTCAATCGTCGCTCCCTTCGCGGGAGCGCGAGTTGAAACGGATTTTGTCAATTAAGAATTTACAGCTTTTGACGGTCGCTCCCTTCGCGGGAGCGCGAGTTGAAACAGGTATTATTTTTTATTAGTATAATAAATAAACAAGTCGCTCCCTTCGCGGGAGCGCGAGTTGAAACAGATTTTATCAAGTGATATTTTCTAGTTTTTGGGTCGCTCCCTTCGCGGGAGCGCGAGTTGAAACATATATGGGAAAATCGGGAAAAAAAAATTTATCGAGTCGCTCCCTTCGCGGGAGCGCGAGTTGAAACAGATTTTATCAAGTGATATTTTATAGTTTTTGGTAGTCGCTCCCTTCGCGGGAGCGCGAGTTGAAACGGCTTGGTAATGCCGCCTCATACGCATTCAGCACATGTCGCTCCCTTCGCGGGAGCGCGAGTTGAAACGTGGAATTGGCAAATGATAAATTAAATACTTTTTAGTCGCTCCCTTCGCGGGAGCGCGAGTTGAAACAAGGTGGCGATGCCGATGATATGCGTAAATATGCGGTCGCTCCCTTCGCGGGAGCGCGAGTTGAAACTTATCTTCTAGGTAGCCTAATGCCGTAGTTGTTGTCGCTCCCTTCACGGGAGCGCGAGTTGAAACATTGAGATATCATAAACATCTGCCATTGCTCTAGCGTCGCTCCCTTCGCGGGAGCGTGAGTTGAAACCCAAGTAAAAGTATTATGGACTGAAGCCAATGGGGGGCGCTCCCTTCGCGGGAGTGCGAGTTGAAACATATCCAGCTTGCGCGCCATATCTAGCCCTAAAAGTCGCTCCCTTCGCGGGAGCGTGAGTTGAAACGCCCTAGCCTGTCAAGTTTTGTTACGACAACATTTCTCGAGAGCATTAGTTTAAGCTTAAAAGCCAGTCTAATTATTTAAGAGAAGAATGAATGAGATATTAACTACTCCATTTATGTTAATATGTGTAATCTGTTGTAAACCTTAGATTTTTACAGGCTCAATAATTTCACTCGGATAGCAGCCTAAAACTTTTAAGAAACTGGTTACCTCTTTAAGTTCCGCTAATGCTTTTTGAGTGTTCTCGTTGTGCATATTGGCTTCGAGTTCCACGTAGAACATCTCTTCCCAAGGTTTGCCGTAAATTGGGCGAGATTCTAATTTTATCATACGAATATCGTGATTTTTAAAGACAACTAAAGCATCAACCAGCGCACCGGCTTGTTGAGTGGTGGTCATTAAAAGAAGTGTTTTCGTTTGTACTTGCGGAGAAACGTTGATCGCTTGTTTAGCAACAACAATAAAGCGCGTGATATTGTTGGTTTGGTTTGCAATGTCGGTTTTGATATTGGTTAAACCGTATAATTTTCCGCCATCTTCATTGCCTAAAGCGACAATATTCGGTTTATTTAAACGTGCCACCATTTGCATTGCGTGCGAGCTGCTCTCACAATATTTAATATGAACACGATCAAGGCTTTGGATAAATTCACTGCATTGCTGTGCCGGTTGTGGGTGGGTATAAATGGTATCAATATCGCTCACATCAATGTTGCCATTGGCAAGAATGCAATGTTTGATCGGATAGGCAAGCTCTCCCACAAGCGCTAAATCGGTGTGTTGAAGTAAATCATACACCTCATTGATCGAACCTGAAGTTGTATTTTCAAGCGGTAATACGCCAAAATCGGCTTCTCCATTGCTAACTTTATCAAATACCTCTTTAAACGAAGCGCAGCTTAATTCAACTAATGCCCCTTGATATTTTTTCGCAAATTGACGAGAAGCCATATTAGAATATGAGCCTCGCATACCAAGAAATGCAATCGAAACACGATCTTCTTTTTGCTCGTTTAACTTATTTTGCAAATAATGCTGTTGAGTTAAAACGGAGTCTTCAATAATACGCTGGAAAATTTGTGTTACATATTGTGGGTCAAGTTGATAATTTTCCGCTTCGGCAAAATTAACTAACTCTTGCAGTAATGCTTTTTCACGCACGACATCTCTTAACGGTTTTTGAGTAATTTCTTTGCTACGCACCACATCAAATGCAAGGCGGTGGCGTTCAGAAAGCAATTTCAAAATATGGCGATCAAGGTTGGTAATTTGGGTTCGAATATCAGATAAATCTAAAGACATTGTGCGATTCTCATTAAAATAGGGTAATGGCAAGATTATAGCGATTTCAGCTATAAAAAAAAGATAAGCGGTCGGTTTCTGATCCTTTTTTGCAAAAAATCAATGGAAACAGACCGCTTGATCAACGTTACGCAATACCTTTATGGCGTAATAACGCATCTAAGGTTGGTTTACGCCCACGGAAGCGTTCAAATAACACCATCGGTTCTTCTGACCCGCCTCGGGTTAGAATGTTATCGAGGAAGGATTGTCCGGTTTGACGATTGAAGATCCCTTCTTCCTCAAATTTTGAGAATGCATCTGCAGAGAGAACTTCAGCCCATAAATAGCTGTAATAACCAGCAGCATAGCCACCCGCAAAAATATGGCTAAAGCTATGCGGTGTGCGTACCCAATCCGGTGTTTTAACAACGGCAACATCAGCTTTAACGGCTTTTAGCGTATCTAAGACTAACCCTTCTCGTGGTTGGGCTAAATGTAAACGGAAATCGAACAAGCCGAACTCTAATTGACGAAGCACAAACATTGCTGCTTGGAAGTTTTTCGCTTTGAGTAATTGTGTCAATTTTTCTTTTGGTAATGGTTCGCCCGTTTCGTAATGCCCAGAAATAAATTGTAACGCCTCTTCTTCCCAGCACCAGTTTTC
The DNA here is from genome assembly GCF_003101015.1 of Actinobacillus porcitonsillarum. NCBI lineage: Bacteria > Pseudomonadati > Pseudomonadota > Gammaproteobacteria > Pasteurellales > Pasteurellaceae > Actinobacillus > Actinobacillus porcitonsillarum. The sequence goes on from NZ_CP029206.1 coordinate 1,163,784, forward strand.
AAGGAATTGGCTTGGTAGCTCTACGGCATCCCAAGGCACACCGTTGATCCCGGCGACATCGCCGACATCAATTTGGGTAAGCATATGATGAATGCCGTGTCCAAATTCGTGGAATAAGGTTGTTACTTCATCGTGAGTAAATAACGCAGGTTTATCGCCAATCGGTTTATTAAAGTTACAGGTTAAATAGGCTACCGGTTTTTGCAATGAACCATCGGCAAGACGTTTTTGGTTAATGCAATCATCCATCCAAGCACCGCCACGTTTATTTTCTCGTGCGTATAAATCTAAATAGAATGAGCCTCGTTCTTCGTTATTTTCATCGTAAATTTGGAAGAAACGGACATCTTCATGCCAAGTATCAATGCCAAATTTTTCTTCGATACGTAAGCCGAAAATACGTTTCATCAATTCAAATAAGCCAGAAAGAACACGATCTTCAGGGAAATACGGGCGAAGTTCCTCATCGTTAATAGAATAAAGCGCTTGTTTTTGTTTTTCGCTGTAAAAAGCAATATCCCAAGGCTCTAGTGTTTCTACACCATAATTTTCCTTCACGAATTGTTTTAGCTCGCAAATTTCTTTTTTGCCTTGCTCTTTCGAACGGTTTGCAAGATTTTCTAAAAATTCGACCACTTGTTGTGGGTTTTCCGCCATTTTGGTTGCGAGCGATAAATCCGCATAAGTGGCAAAACCGAGCAGTTGTGCCATTTCTAAGCGTAATTTCAGTTTTTCGTCAATATTAGCGGAGTTATCCCATTTGCCGGCATTTGAACCTTGATCGGAAGCGCGGGTTGCATATTCTTTATAGACCATTGCGCGTAATTCACGGTTTTCGCAATAGGTTAAGACCGGAAAATAGCTTGGGAATTCAAGGGTAAAACGGTATCCCTCTTTTCCTTTGCTTTGAGCAGACAATTTCGCCGCTTCTAAGGCAGATTCCGGCAAGCCTTTTAATTGCGTTTCATCGGTAATGATGATGTCCCAACCCATTGTTGCATCTAACACGTTATTGCTAAATTCTGCGCCTAATTCAGATAAGCGAGCAGACACTTCGCCATAGCGTTTTTGTTTATCGGCTGGGAGAGAAATCCCAGATAACTCAAAATCACGTAAGCTATTTTCAATGGTTTTTTGTTGTGCTTTAGAATAAGTCGCAAATTCAGTCGAATTTTTGAGCTTTAAATAGCCTTGATATAAACCTTGATGTTGCCCAGCCCAAGTGCTGTATTCAGAAAGAAGAGGTAAACAAGCTTGATAAGCTTCACGCAATTCAGGCGAATTTTTTACACCATTTAAATGGCTTACCGGTGACCATGCTCGAGAAAATTTATCGCCGGCAATAGCTTGTGGTAAATAGAAATTATCCCAAGTCGGATTTTCGATTTGAGCCACTTTTTCGATGGTTTCACGACACTCTTTGATCACTGCTTCTACGGCAGGTTGAATATGTTCCGCCTTAATTTGGGAAAAGGCAGGTAATCCTGTGTAATTTAGAAGTGGATTTGACATATATATTCCTTCTTATTAAATGATAGGGATGCTGAAACAGCATCCCTCGTAAGTAAAAGTTTCTGAAAATTTGACCGCTTGCAAAAAATTAGAATTTAACGGTATGCCCGTAGCTTTCAATAATGTCTTTTAAATGTTCTAATTTTTCTTTTGGTGGTGGTAATACGCCTTCGAGTTCATATTTATAGCCCAAGGTTTCCCATTTATGCGCACCTAAACGATGGTATGGGAGTAATTCTACTTTTTCAATATTTTCCATACCTTGAATGAATTGACCTAAGCGGTGTGCTGAATCGTCATCATCGGTATAACCCGGCACAACCACATAGCGAATCCACGTGCGTTTATTGAGCTTTTGTAAATAACGGGCAAAATCCAGCGTACGTTTGTTAGAAACACCGATTAAATCTTGATGAATTTCATCATTTAACTGTTTGAGATCAAGTAAAACTAAATCTGTAACCTCTAACATTTCATCAACTAATGGGCTGTAATGGCGCACAAAGCCGTTAGTGTCTAAGCAGGTATCAATGCCTTCTGCTTTACAAGCACGGAACCAATCACGGACAAATTCCATTTGTAGTACCGCTTCGCCACCAGAAGCCGTTACACCGCCCCCTGTTGCTTTCATAAAATGTTTATAGGTTACAACTTCTTTCATGAGATCTTCGACACTGATCTCTTTCCCACCGTCTAAATCCCACGTATCTCTGTTATGACAGTATTTACAACGCATTAAACAGCCTTGCAAAAAGAGAATAAAACGAATACCGGGACCATCTACGGTTCCACAAGATTCATAAGAGTGATAACGGGCTAAAACTGACATGGTACTTTCCTATTAAAATAGATAATGAAGCTCTAATTGTTTTATATATAAATTGCCCCTACAACGAAGAATAGGGGCATTGTTATTATATAATAAATTTTGGAGGGAAACTGTTTATTTTCCATCCCACGCTTTGACTGCGTCATGACGAATTTTTACACGGCTTTGTGCATCGCCTTTATAGTAATCTTTGGCTAAACCGCCTTCCCAATCACCATAATTTGGGTTTGGTAACACAATGAATTTTTTACCGAATTCTTGGCTATTTTGATCAACAAAGGCACGGCGTTCTGCATTAGATTTTTTATAGGTTGCATCACCAAAGTCATTTAAGTTATCGCCAATGTATAATACTATTTCATAGCCTTGTTTTTCGATTTCTGCAAAACGAATGGATTTGTTTGATTTATCTTTTTTCAAATAAAGCGTTTCTTCACTCACACCGGTAAAGCCAAGTTCTTTCATATCATCTAAAGTACCAGCTTTTTCTGTACTATCTTTACGGTTAGATACATAGAACATTTTGCCACCATGGCTATTGACGTAGTTGTTAAATTCAACTGCACCAGCAATGGCTGTGGTTTGACGAGCATCTACCCAACGAGTCCAATCTTTTCCGTCAAAGGCTTTGCCGTTACGTACTTGCCAGCCTGCATAGGCACTGTTATCTAACATTGTTTCATCTAAATCAACAACAACGGCTTTTTTCTTACCTTTTGGTGCTTTTGCCTGATCAAACATCAATTTCGCTGTATTAAAAGCTTGGTAAGCCAAAGCTTGATATTCGCCAGATTGTTGAACCCAGTTTAACCCTAATACGGCTTGCTCTTGTAATTGGACATCACCCTCAATTTTATTGCTGCAAGCGCTTAAAACAATTGAAGAACTTATTAATAGTGCTGTTAACGTCATTTTTATATTTTTCATACTGTTTTCCTTTAGTAGTTTTTAATAAATGATAGGTAAAGCAAAGGGAACAATCATTGCTCCCTTTGAATATATTATATCATATTGTATTGTAAGTAGATATTTTATTCGAATATTGACTTACTGCACTTAATTTTCCTACATACATTCAGTAAATGTACGAGTAATAACGTCTTGTTGTTGCTCTTTCGTTAAAGAGTTGAAACGTACCGCATAACCTGAAACACGAATGGTTAATTGTGGATATTTTTCAGGATGCTCAACCGCGTCTAATAACGTTTCACGGTTCAATACGTTTACATTTAAGTGCTGACCACCTTCAACCGTTGCTTCGTGGTGGAAGTAACCGTCCATTAAGCCCGCAAGGTTACGTTTTTGAGCTTCGTAATCTTTACCTAATGCATTTGGTACGATAGAGAAGGTATAAGAAATACCGTCTTTCGCATATGCAAATGGAAGTTTAGCCACAGATGTTAATGAAGCTACCGCACCTTTTTGGTCACGACCGTGCATTGGGTTAGCACCTGGTCCAAATGGCGCACCAGCACGACGACCGTCTGGGGTGTTACCTGTTTTCTTACCATAAACCACGTTAGAAGTAATAGTAAGTACAGATTGTGTTGGTGTTGCGTTGCGGTATGTTTTGAGTTTCTGAATTTTCTTCATGAAACGTTCAACTAAATCAACAGCGATATCATCTACACGGTTGTCATTGTTACCGAATTGTGGATATTCGCCTTCGATTTCGAAGTCTGTTGCGACATTTTTCGCTACGCCAACCACTTCGCCTGCTTTGTTTTTGATTTCAATATCAGTACGAATTGGTTTAACTTTTGCATATTTAATAGCAGATAATGAGTCCGCTGCCACAGAAAGACCAGCAATACCACATGCCATTGTACGGAATACATCACGGTCGTGGAATGCCATTAACGCTGCTTCATATGCATATTTATCGTGCATAAAGTGGATGATATTTAATGCGGTTACATATTGTGTTGCCAACCAATCCATGAAGCTGTCTAAGCGAGTCATTACATCGTCATAATCTAAGTATTCGCTTGTGATTGCATCAGTCTTAGGACCTACTTGGTCACCTGATTTCTCATCCACACCACCATTGATTGCGTATAATAATGTTTTCGCTAAGTTCGCACGTGCACCAAAGAACTGCATTTGTTTACCTACCACCATTGGCGATACACAACATGCAATTGCGTAGTCATCGTTTTCGAAGTCTGGGCGCATTAAGTCATCGTTTTCATATTGAACTGATGATGTATCGATAGATACTTTAGCCGCATAATGTTTGAAGCCTTCCGGTAAGCTCTCTGACCAAAGAATTGTTAAGTTTGGTTCTGGAGATGGACCCATTGTGTAAAGGGTATTTAAGATACGGAAGCTGGTTTTCGTTACTAATGTACGACCGTCTAAGCCCATACCTGCTAAAGTTTCAGTTGCCCACATTGGGTCGCCAGAGAATAATTGATCGTATTCAGGTGTACGTAAGAAACGAACCATACGTAATTTCATTACTAAGTGGTCAATTAATTCTTGTGCTTCTTCTTCAGTAATTTTGCCCGCTTTTAAATCACGCTCGATATAAATATCTAAGAATGAAGATACGCGACCGAATGACATTGCCGCACCGTTTTGTGATTTAACCGCTGCAAGATATGCGAAGTAAACCCATTGAACCGCTTCTTGTGCATTTGTTGCTGGGTTTGAAATGTCGAAGCCGTAAGAAGCTGCCATTTCTTTCATTTTGCCTAAAGCACGGTGTTGCTCCGCAATTTCTTCACGTAATTGAATGGTTGCTTGGATATCTTCGCCTGATTCTAATTTCGCTTGTAATGATGCAAATTGACGTTGTTTATCTTTCATTAAGAAATCTGCACCATAAACCGCTAAACGGCGATAGTCACCAATGATACGACCACGACCGTAAGCATCAGGAAGACCTGTAATTACGCCCGATTTACGGCAACGTAAAATGTCCGGCGTATAAACATCGAATACACCTTGGTTGTGAGTTTTACGGTATTCTGTAAAGATTTTCTCTACTTCTGGATTTAATTCGCGGCGGTAAACTTTGCACGAACCTTTAACCATATTGATACCACCAAACGGCATAATGGCACGTTTTAAAGGTGCATCCGTTTGAAGACCAACGATTTTTTCTAATGCTTGATCAATATAACCCGGTTTATGAGAAGTAATGGTTGATGGAGTTTCACAATCAATGTCATAAGGTTCGTGAGTTTTGTTCTCAACCTTAATTTTTTCCATTACTTCATTCCATAACTTAGTTGTCGCTTCTGTTGCGCCCGCTAAGAATGATTCGTCACCTTCATACGGTGTATAGTTTTTTTGGATAAAATCACGTACGTTTACTTCAGTTTGCCAGTCGCCACCGGTAAACCCTGCCCACGCTTTTTGTTGAGCTTCAGTTAGTTGAGTCATTTTAAGTCCTCTATTTGTTAGTAAATTAAGTTGATAAGCGGTGTGTTTTTAGCAAAATTTTACAAAAAAATGACCGCTTGAATTTGAAATCAGAATTAGTGCTTACGGATATGTAAGAACCATTGCACCATACCGATACAGAAGGCACCACCAACAATGTTACCTAGTGTGACCGGAATTAAATTTTTCACGACAAAATGATAAGTATCTAAATCTGCATATTGTGCAGCATCTACCCCAATGGCTTGCCAGAATTCAGGAGAAGCCGATTGGGCAATAAGAATCCCCATTGGAATCATAAACATATTGGCTACACAGTGTTCAAAGCCTGAAGCAACAAATAAACCAATTGGAAGAATCATAATAAAAGCTTTATCGGTTAAGCTTTTACCTGCATATGCCATCCAAACTGCAATACACACCATGATGTTACATAGAATACCTAATGTAAATGCTTCTCCCCAAGTGTGGTGAATTTTATGTTGTGCCGTTTTTAGAATCGTTAAGCCCCATTGTCCGTTTGCAGCCATGGTTTGTCCTGCAAACCAAATTAGTGCAACAATGAGAAGACCACCGATGAAGTTACCAAGATAAACAACAACCCAGTTTTTAAACATTTGAGCCCACGTGATTCTGTGGCTGGCTTTAGCAACAAGTGTCAGTGTTGAAGAGGTAAAAAGCTCTGCCCCAAACACAACACACATAATAACCCCCACAGAGAATACTGTGCCACCAAGGAATTTAGACACACCCCATGCAACATCGGACGCCCCTGTTTGGGTAGTTGTGTAATAAACGAAAGCGAGTGCAATAAATGCACCTGCTGTGATTGCGGAGATGAAAGAGTAAAATTGATTTTTGGTTGCTTTGTAAACCGCGCCATCTTCTGCGATTTTTGCCATTTCAGCAGGAGAAAACATTTGCTATCCTTGAAATAAAAAAATTTGAAAAATGATAAGATTTGTTGAGAATTATAGACCTGTTAGGCTCATCTTCAAAATAAAAAGTGATCAAATTAGTGGGGTTCAAGCACCTTTTTTTGATGTACCTCAAACTCAATGTAAAATGAAACATAATTTAAATTTTTTATTAACTATTTTTTAACAAAATAACGCATATATGATTACAGACTATCTCTTATCTTTTTTTAGTTTGTTTTTTTCAGCAGAAAATCAATTAGTCACGATGTTTGTGAGTGGCTTCTTAAGTTCGACTTTATTACCTGGTAATTCAGAAGTGATCTTTAGTACCCTAGCTGGACAGCAAATCCTCCTTGATAAAGCGTTATGGTCTCCGTCTCTCGTTATGCTCATCTTAGTGGCAACATTCAGTAATGCATTAGGGAGTTTTGTGACATATCTCATGGGAAAGCTCGTTCCTAAACCGATTGATCCTAAAAATCGTTATGCAAAGTGGGCTTTAGCAAAGAGTGAAAAATATGGGGCGGTAATACTGCTATTGAGTTGGTTACCACTTGTTGGCGACTTATTATGCGGTATAGCAGGTTGGCTTAAATTTCCTGTAAAACAAACCCTGTTTTATCTGATAGTAGGTAAGTTTTTACGTTATCTTTTACTGCTTTTTTCGGTGTATCCTTTTGTAAAATATGTTGTAGAATAAAATAAGCGGTCATATTTTGTAGTGCATTTACAAAACAAGACCGCTTGTCATTTTAGTGATTATTTTTTAATAATTTGTTTTACATCAATTTCAGTTTTATTCCACTCAGTATCGACTTTGCCTCGAATTTGGATGGTATCTGCCGGGCTGATGGTTTGACCATTCCAAGCACGTTTGCTGACATCAATTTGGATTTCGCCTGTGCTGTCTTTAAAAATAAACTCATCTTTATCAATTTGCTTAATGATATTACCTTCAATAATTGCAGGAGTATCATCGCTTGCTTTTAGTGCATCTGCAACGGTTTTTACTGCGGCACTTTCATCAAAGAAGCCTTGGGTTTGAGAACGTTGCGTACCGTCATTAAATCCACCGTGATGACGTTCGCCATCTTTTGCCACTGTTACCGTTGATACAGCAAGTAAGGTTGTTAAGATAAGTGCTTTTTTCATAAATAAATTCTCCGAATTAAAATTAAAGTTTATGTATTCCAAAGGTCTCCCTTTGTTGAGAGGTATTAAACCAAACAAATCTTAAAAAAAACTTAAGAAATAAAAATTTTTTGATTTTTTTGAAAAAAGTAAGCGGTCAAAAAAATTTGACCGCTTGTTATCATTTAAGCATTTTATAAATTACGTAATGCTTCAATACGTTTTTCGAGTGGCGGGTGGCTCATGAAGAGTTCTTTTGCCGGTGCATTAATCATAAATGCAGCAAGTGAACCCTCCATTGCTTGTGGCTCATGTACGCTTTGTAAACGCTGTAATGCCGCAATCATTTTTTCTTTTCCGACTAACTGTGCAGAACCTGCATCAGCACGGAATTCACGATAGCGTGAGAACCACATCGCAATCATCGTTGCAAGCACACCAAAGACCATTTGTAATAGAAGATCCACAACCCAGAACACAAGAGTATTTGTGCTGCTGTTACCATTTTCATCTTTTGTGCTGGCAACTGCCGTTGAAATCATACGTGATAGGAAGATCACGAAAGTATTTAGAACTCCTTGAAGTAATGTCATTGTCACCATATCGCCATTTGCAATGTGGGCAATTTCGTGAGCAACAACGGCTTCAGCTTCATCGTGCGTCATGTTATCTAATAAACCGGTACTCACGGCAACAAGTGAGTTGCTTTTGGTTGCGCCTGTTGCGAAGGCATTAACATCCGCGGAGTGATAAATGGCAATATCCGGCATAGGAATATTGGCTTGCTGTGATTGGCGTTTTACGGTGTCAAATAACCATTGTTCTGCACCAGAACGAGGCTGAGTAATGACTTCAGCCCCCACAGAGCGTAATGCCATTGACTTTGACATAAAAAGTGAAATTAAAGAACCCGCAAAACCAAATAGCATTGACATCACTAAAATGCCAGCGGTGCTACCGCCTTGGATGCCGGTTACTTTAAAAATAATGTTTAATACAATACCCAGAACAAAGGTAATTGCAAGGTTAGTTAATAAAAAGAGAATGACACGTTTTGCCATTAGTTTTAATCTCCAATAAAAAGGTAATGAACTTCATAATAAATGGGGAATATAACCCTACATTCAAGGGATTAGACCATAATTATTCCCATAAATTTAACTGATTTGCAACTTTTTTGTCTGGAAAATGAACACTTAAACCAATAAGCCGAATTTTTCGTCCTTCACGGCGTTTCCAAACCTGATGGAGTAGAAGAAGAAAGTTCTGCAATGTTAATCCTTCAGTCGTTCTTTCTATGGTGGTTTGGGTAAAGTCATCAAATTTAAGTTTAATCGCAAGTTTTTTAAAATCGTGTAATGGCGTATCGCCCCAGTTGCGTTGAATACGAAAAACCAATTTATGAAAAAGATCATCAAGGAAATGTTCAGCCACTTCAAGTTGGTCAATATCTTCTAATAATGTATTTTCGACTGCAAGTGATTTGCGGGGACGATTTACCTCAACTTCTCTCGGATCGATACCATGGCAGAAATCCCATAATCGTTGCCCAAATTTGCCAAACTCTTGATAAATCAATGCCTTATTCGCTTTTTGAACATCTTGGCATTGATGGAAGCCCATCTGTATTAACTTCTCATGTGTAACTTTTCCAACCCCGGGGATCTTTTTTAACGGTAACGTTTGAATAAAACCATTGACTTCCTCGGGTGTGATCACAAATTGCCCATTTGGTTTATTTTGATCAGAGGCTATTTTCGCTAAAAATTTGAGTGGTGCTATGCCAGCAGAAGCGGTGAGTTTTAACTCTTGCCAAATGTCTTGGCGAATGGCTTGTGCAATCCAAGTGGCAGAACCAGCATATTTCTCGCAATCCGTCACATCTAAATAGGCTTCATCTAGGGAAAGCGGTTCAATTAAATGGGTGTAGCGTTGAAAAATTTGATGGATTTGTTCTGAAACCGATTTATAAAGTGGCATATTTACCGGCAATAAAATCAAATTCGGGCAACGTTTAAACGCTTGAGCAGTCGCCATTGCACTATGTAAACCAAATTTTCGAGCTTCGTAGTTGCAAGTCGTTAATACGCCTCGCTTATCTGCACTCCCGCCAACAGCAATCGGCTTGCCTTGGAGAGTGGGATTTTCGCGCATTTCTACGGCAGCATAGAAACAATCCATGTCAATATGGATAATTTTTCGTGTCTTTGTTTGCAAAATGTTACCTTATTTCGACCGCTTGTTGTATGGATATAAAAACAGTTTTATTTTACCTTGATACTGTTAAAATTTCCAATTAAATGCATTTCTTTTTATGGTATTTATTTTCATGTTATACGGTCTTGCTATTGTTTTAATTCCACTTTTTATTGGATACCTTTTTAAAGTGACCCATCACGGGATATTATCCATCGTAAATAAAGTGGTTAGTATTTGCCTTTACTTGATTTTATTAGTTATCGGGATTTCACTCGGGCAACTTGATGATATTGTGACAAAACTACCACAAATTGGTACAACGGCACTCACATTAAGCCTGATAATTCACAGTTGTAATATTTTGGCTTTGGTTGTCTATGATAAATGGCAACCCATGAAACGAGACGTTGTGGCTCAAGATGAGCTTCCTTCACGTTTCTCACAGCTATTAGATTCACTAAAATTGGTTGGTACAACGATGGCAGGCGGAATTTTGGGCTTTTTAACAAAAGGCATTGTCGAATTTCCTTTGCATGCCAGTACCTATGTTTTGGTAATTATGATTTTCGGGGTGGGTATTCAGCTTCGTAATAGTGGTATTCCTTTAAGAGAAGTTTTTTTAAATAAAAGAGGGATTTATACCTCGATAATTTTTATTATCAGTAGCCTAATTGGGGGGGCGATTGCGGCTTGGGTATTGGCTCTTCCTTTAGCAAAAGGACTTACTTTTGCCTCTGCGTTTGGGTGGTATTCGCTTTCGAGCGTTTTAGTCAATGATGCTTGGGGAGCGATTTATGGCAGTATTGCATTTTTCAACGATCTTTCTCGCGAGATTTTATGCTTATTCATGATCCCATTTTTTATGCGTTTATTCCCCTCGACCGCAGTGGGATTAGGCGGTGCAACCTCGCTAGATTGTACATTGCCGATTATTCAAAAATCAGGTGGTATTCAAGTTGTGCCGTTAGCCATTAGCTTTGGCTTTATTGTGAATTTAGTTGCGCCACTATTGCTTGCCATCTTTATAGGATTGGGTTCTGTTTAAAATCCATTCCGTTTAAAAAATGATAAATAAAAAAATCTCATCCATCTATCTTCGCAATTTTTGAACTAGATCGCATTTTTTCGTGTGAAGCTTTGCTAAACTTTCAGCAGTTTTATTTTTTAGAGAGGCTTCACATGAGCGAAATAGCATTAACCGTAAGCCTGTTATCCTTAGTTGCCGTTATTGGTCTATGGATAGGGCATATAAAAGTAAGGGGGGTAAGCCTAGGCATAGGCGGTGTATTATTTGGAGGGATTTTTGTTTCTCATATTATGGGCGAATATGGCATTAAACTAGACGCTCATACCCTACATTTTATTCAAGAATTCGGGCTCATTTTGTTTGTTTATACCATAGGCATTCAAGTTGGGCCCGGTTTTTTTGCTTCGTTAAGACAATCAGGACTAAAACTTAATGGCTTTGCTTTGCTTATTGTCGGGATAAGTGGCGTATTGGTTGGCTTGCTACATAAACTTTTTGATATCCCTTTGCCCGTTATTTTGGGCATTTTCTCCGGAGCGGTCACCAATACTCCCTCTCTCGGTGCAGGGCAGCAACTTTTAGCGGAGCTCGGCGCTGATACTGCCGTTATGGGCATGGGGTATGCCATTGCTTACCCGTTTGGTATCGTGGGGATTTTACTCTCGATGTGGTTAGTCCGTATCTTGTTTAAAATCAATGTAGATAAAGAAGCAACACGTTTTGAAAGCGAAACACACAGCAAAAAAGAGGGGCTCAGTACATTAAATGTACGTGTTACCAATCCTAATTTAAATGGATTGCTTTTAAAAGAATTACCCGATTTTGAGCTACATGATGTTGTTTACTCCCGTATAAAAAGGGAAGAAACATTATTTGTCCCTAAAGTGGATACGATGATTCAAATTGGCGATGTGCTACATCTTGTGGGAGAGCCTGCAACATTACATAAAATGCAACTGATTTTAGGCGAAGAGGCACATATTTCCCTTTCAACCAAAGGTACTATGTATCGAACAGAGAGGGCAGTTGTCACGAATGAAAAAGTCTTTGGTAAGCAAATTCGCCAATTAATGTTAAAAGGCAAGTATGATGTTGTTATTTCTCGCCTAAACCGAGCGGGTGTCGAACTCGTGCCAAACGGCGAAATGGTCTTACAATTTGGTGATGTGCTCAATTTAGTCGGGCGACAAGAAGATATCGAAGCTGTGATGTCAATCATTGGGAATGCCAAACAAAAACTACAACAAGTCCAAATGCTCCCTATTTTTATCGGCATAGGATTAGGTGTTCTCCTTGGTTCTGTACCGATTTATTTACCCGGCTTCCCGGTTGCCTTAAAGCTAGGCTTAGCCGGTGGGCCTTTAGTTGTCGCTTTAATTTTGGCGAGAATAGGCAGCTTTGGTAAACTCTATTGGTTTATGCCACCAAGTGCAAACCTTGCTTTACGCGAAATTGGCATTGTCCTGTTCTTGTCTGTTGTAGGTTGGAAAGCTGGAGATCATTTCTTTAGTACATTATTAAGTAATGAAGGGCTTGAGTGGATTGGCTATGGGGCAATCATTACATTTGTGCCATTAATGATTACAGCCGTCATTGCTCGTATTTACGGGAAACTGAATTATTTAACGCTATGTGGGTTATTAGCCGGTTCAATGACCGACCCTCCTGCACTAGCTTTTGCCAACACCCTCAAAGAAGACAGCGGAGCGGCGGCGCTTTCCTATGCGACAGTCTATCCTTTAGTGATGTTTTGTCGGATCATATTGCCGCAAATTTTAGCGATTTTGCTTTGGACAGTGGGCTAAGTACTTGAGTTATAAGCGGTTAGATTTGTTTTGTGAATAACAAATCTAACTGCTTGTTTTTATTTCAATAATTTAGCCAACGCTTGCGATTTTCGTTCGATTTCTTGCCATTCAGAAAGCGGTTCGGAATCTTGTACGATGCCCGCACCAGCATAAAGGGTTACTTGATTTTGTTTAATTTGGGCAGAGCGGAGAGTAACGCAAAATTCAGCTTCGTTTTCTCCCCAAATCCCAAGCGTACCGGCATACCACCCACGTGTGAAAGGTTCATTTTCAGCGATAAACTGCTTCGCTTTCGCGCGAGGCAAACCGGCAACGGCGGCTGTTGGGTGAATACGAATTAAACATTCACTATCCGAAATTGTTGGTTTTAAAACTGCCTGAATTTTGCGGCGTAGATGTTGCACATTGTGCAGACGTTTGATCTCAGCCTTGCCGATCTCAATGTGCTCAACGCAATCTTCAAGATGACGAGTAATGTCGTCCACTACTAACTGATTTTCATAGACATTTTTCGTATCATTTAAAAGCCATTGGGCATTTTGTTCCGTCTGATCTAAATCTTCCGTCACGGCAACGGTACCGGCCAAGGCTTCCGTATAGAGATTTCTGGCTTGACGTAAATATAATCGTTCTGGCGTTGAGCCGACAAAGACGGTTTCGCTATTTTCTGCCCATAAGAAATGGTAACAACCTAAGTTAATTTTTTGGCTTTGTTCTAATAATTCATAAGCGGAAATCGGTTTATCAAAAGTTAAGCAAATCGCATTTGCCAGCACGACTTTACTAAAGTTTTGTGCTTGAATTTCATTGATTGCTTTATTGATATTTGTTTGCCAGCCTTCAAAATCACAAGCGGTTTTACGATCAATAAGTTTGTTTGCAAGAGGTTTATGTGCAAAAGAGCTATTTGAAAGCGGTGCTAAGTCATTTTGTTGCGCCTCAAATGTTGCAAAATAATCGTCAAAATTAACCGCTTGAGAGGTTTCAGTGGATAAATCAAGATAAAAATAAGCGGTAAGATTTTGTTGCTCTTTTACCAATTTTAGGCGAGGTAATACAAAGCAACATTCGCCTTCAAATTGTAATCCACCGATGAGGGGGAAGCCTGTCTGTTGAATAAAGGCTTGTGCCGTTTCTAATTGCTGAAAGGTTTTTACTGCCCCGAGCGTTATGACGGTTTGATCACGATCTCGATTTTTGAGGAAAAAATGCGGATAGATGTTTTTTTGTGCATTTAAGCCAGCTAAAAAGGCAACATTCTCATCAGATACGCAAACAGAGGCTTGAATTTCTATCAATCCTTGTAGAGATACTTGTTTGGCAAACTGTTCGCTAAGTTGTTGTTTTAATTGACTAAAAATTGACATAATCCGCATTTCTAAAAAATTAAAAAGTTATTTTTAAAAAAGGTCATTATTTTAGCCTATTTCCCCTTTTTTTTCCTCTAAAATCGGAGTAAAGTTCAACAATTCGTTAATAAAATGATAACAGGAAGAAAAAATGGAACGTTTCCCGAAGTCCGATAAATTAGCACAAGTTCGCTATGATATTCGTGGACCTATTCATAAAGAAGCCCTCCGTCTTGAAGAAGAGGGGAATAAAATTTTAAAGTTAAACATTGGTAACCCAGCCCCTTTTGGTTTTGAAGCACCTGATGAAATTTTAGTTGATGTTATTCGTAATTTACCAACGGCACAGGGTTATTGCGACTCAAAAGGTTTATATTCGGCACGTAAAGCGATTGTGCAATACTATCAGTCTAAAGGAATGCGTGGTATGGACGTCAATGATGTCTATATTGGTAACGGTGTTTCAGAACTGATTACGATGTCAATGCAAGCCTTATTAAATGAAGGCGATGAGATCTTAATCCCAATGCCGGATTATCCACTTTGGACCGCGGCGGCAACCCTAGCAGGCGGTAAAGCGGTACATTATCTTTGTGATGAAGAAAATGAGTGGTTCCCAGATGTAGAAGACATCAAAGCAAAAATTACGCCAAGAACCAAAGCAATTTTAGTCATCAACCCGAATAACCCTACGGGAGCAGTATATAGCCGTGCAGTGTTATTAGAAATTGCGGAATTGGCACGTAAACATAATTTAATGATCTTTGCCGATGAAATTTACGAGAAGATTATTTACGATGGTGCGGTTCATCATCATATTGCGGCATTAGCACCGGATGTTTTAACCGTAACTTACAACGGTTTATCAAAAGCTTATCGTGTTGCAGGTTTCCGTCAAGGTTGGATGGTATTAAGTGGACCTAAAGCACAGGCAAAAGGCTTTATTGAAGGTTTAGATATGCTTTCTTCCATGCGTTTATGTGCAAATACGCCAATGCAGCACGCGATCCAAACCGCATTAGGTGGCTATCAAAGTATCAATGAATTTATTTTACCAGGTGGACGTTTACTTGAACAACGTAATAAAGCGTGGGAATTATTAGTACAAATTCCGGGGATCAGCTGTGTGAAGCCGAAAGGGGCGATGTATATGTTCCCGAAAATTGATACGGAAATGTATGGTATTAAAGATGATGCAAAATTTATTTACGATTTGCTTCAAGCGGAAAAAGTATTATTAGTGCAAGGCTCCGGCTTCAACTGGCATAAACCGGATCACTTCCGAGTGGTGACTTTACCTTATGTTCATCAGTTGGAAGAGGCAATCGGAAGATTGGCGAATTTCTTAAAAACATATCGTCAAGAGTAATCTCTTTTTTCATAAAAAGCCCTATATTGTCTTATAGGGCTTTACTTATTTTCTCATCATATTGATATGCTTGGTGTATTTTGTTCTCTACTGGCTTCACTGTTATTTGGTGGGCTTTACTATCTAGCGACTTGGCTACGCCCTTTGGAAGGGCAAGAGATCTTTGGATTTCGAATGTTGGTTACGTTGCCTTTTTTGTTTTTAGCGGTTTTTGTCCTTAAAAAACAGGCTGAATTTATCGCTTTTCTAAAACGGATCAGACAAGAACCTTACTTGATTTTGGTGCTGATTTTTACTGCCTTTTTTGTCGGGCTACAAATGTGGCTTTTCCTTTGGGCGCCGAATAGCGGTAGGGCAATTGAAGTATCTATCGGCTATTTATTGATGCCAATTATGATGGTTATTGCCGGAAAGTGGATATATAAAGAATATCTCTCGGTTTGGAAATGGATTGCCATTATTTTAGCCGGCATAGGCGTGTTAAGTAATGTCATTCAGACCGGTGCTTTTTCTTGGGCGAGTGCGGTGGTATTAACGGGGTTCCCATTTTATTTTATGGTGCGCCGAAAATTTAATATCGCTCATATTCATAGCTTTATTTTAGAAGTAACCATTTTAATACCGGCAGCACTTTATTTTATTTCTCCAGTCGATTTAAAACAGATTGAAACCGTTAATGAACATATTTACTTTGCCTTATTTCTGCTCGGTTTACTCAGCGGTGTTGCATTAATTTCGTACACAATGGCGAGTTATTTAGTCCCTTTTAATGTATTAGGGCTATTAGGTTATTTAGAACCGGTTGCAATGATGGCAATTTCATTTTTTATTGGCGAAACATTAAAGCCGGAAAGTTACATTTTGTTAATTTGCTTATCTTTTGCGATTTTATTTTTAATCATTGATGGGATCTTAAATATCCTTAAACAACAGAAAAAACGGAAGGCGAAGCAATGTTAAAAGGTATTCTCTGTTGTATGGGGGCAAACTTTCTTTTTGGCATAGGTTATTATTTTGCCATTTTACTACGCCCATTAAATGGCGAAAGTATGTTTGGCTATCGCATTTTTGTGCTAGCACCTTTTATTTTATTGGCGATATTTTTATTTAAACAGACGGGTAAATTCGCTGAACTTTGGCAAAAAATTAAGCAAAAACCACCGCTTGTATTTATTTTATTATTACTCGCATTGAATACAGGTGTTCAACTTTGGTTATTTCTTTGGGCACCTAATCACGGTCAAGCGTTAGAGGTTTCTATTGGTTACCTATTGCTCCCGATTACGGCAGTAACTTTAGGAAAAATTGTATTTAAAGAGCAGTTTACAAGGTTAAAATGGCTGGCGGTCTTTTTTGCCGTTATCGGCGTTTTTTCAAATGTATTGCTAAGCGGAACATTCTCTTGGGCAACGCTTGTTGCAGGGCTAGGGTATCCGATTTACATTACACTTCGCCGCTATTTTGGTATTAACCACCTTGCTTCTTTTTTTGTTGAGCTTATTTTGGTAATACCTTTTGCGCTTTATTTTATTTTGCAAACGGATATGCAACCGATTTTGGCAGAAAATAAATGGATCTATCATTTTCTTGCTTTATTTGGTTTGGTTAATGGTGCAGCATTTATTTTTTATATTGCCTCAAGTAATTTATTGCCCGTTAATGTATTAGGGCTTTTAGGTTATGTTGAGCCGCTTGTTATGTTATTTATTTCCTTTGCTATTGGTGAAGTTTTAGAAGCTAAATCATATTTATTGATGATTTGTTTAACCATTGCAATTTTATTATTAACCTTAGATAGTTTTAAGCAGAAGAAAAGAGGGAAATATGAATGATATTGTCAATTATTGGGGATTTTTAACCGCTTGCGTGTTATTAAATTTAACACCTGGCGCTGATACTATTTATATTTTAACCCGATCAATAGCCGAAGGAAGACAAGCAGGACTAATGTCTGCACTAGGGATTTTAACCGGCATATTCTTTCATATCTTAGCCGTATCTTTAGGATTAGCCGGCATAGTAGCTCATTCTCCAACATTGTTTGCAATTTTAAAATATGCAGGGGCAATCTATTTAGCCTATTTAGGCATAAAAATGTGGCGGACTTCTTTCCAGCTTGAGCGGATTGACTTAGATAAATTACCACTATGGAGAATTTATCGACAAGGGGTTATTACCAATATACTTAATCCAAAAGTGGTCTTGTTTTTTCTGGCATTATTGCCACAATTTGTGAGTAGCTCACTTGAAAATACATTTTTCCCTTTTTTCTTTTTGGGAATTACCTTTTTATCAACCACCTCTATTTGGGTTATTATTCTTGTTTTAGCCGCAGCACCTCTTGGAAATTTATTACGTCAAAATCCGATGGTAGGAAAATGGCTCAATAAAATTTGTGGCACGATTTTTATCGGATTAGCACTTAAAATCGGGTTAGAAAAATAAATGAAATTCGTCCGTGTGGCACTGCCAGTGCCGTTATACCGTTATTTTGATTACCTTTTACCCTCGACATTTTCTGTTTTGCAAGGGACAAGAGTTGTTGTGCCTTTTGGTAAGCAGAAAAAAGTTGGGATTGTGGTCGATTTTCCAAAACAGAGTGAGATTGCCCTTGAAAAATTAAAGCCGATTGAAGCGGTTTTAGATCAAGAAGCCATTTTTAATGAGGAAATGTGGCAACTGCTTTTATGGGCGGCTCGTTATTATCACGAACCGATTGGAGAGGTTCTCAATTCAGCACTGCCCGTAAAATTACGCAATGGCGAAGCGGCGGAGATTAGCGTACCTGATTATTTTGTGGTCAGCGAAAAAGGGCGTATGGCTTTACAACAAGGGGAATTAAAGCGAGCGAAAAAACAAGAAACGCTATTACAAGCGGTCATTTCTTTTGAATTTTTTACCAAACCGGTAGACTGCACGCCAGCAACCTGGAAAGCCCTATTAGATAAAGGCTTTATTCAAAAGCAAGCAACCTCTTACATTGCGCAAGATTGGCAAAAAAAGTTGCAAAATCAACCGCTTGTTAATCAAAGTAACCGCCTCGTACTGAATAAACAACAAACGCTTGTGGTTAGCCGATTGAATGCCCAAAAAGAGTTTGGCTGTTTTTTATTGAATGGCGTAACCGGCTCGGGGAAAACGGAAGTCTATCTACAATTTATTGAAGAGGTGTTGCAACGAGGTAAACAGGTTTTAGTTCTTGTGCCGGAAATCGGCTTAACACCTCAAACCATTCAACGCTTCCAAGCCCGTTTTAATGTTGAGATAGATGCTTTACATTCTCATCTTAATGAAACAGAACGCCTCAATGTATGGCTACGGGCAAAGTATGGCGAAAGTGCGATTGTTATCGGCACACGTTCAGCCTTATTTACCCAGTTTAAAGATCTCGGTGCGATTATTATTGATGAGGAGCACGATCCTTCTTTTAAACAGCAAGAAGGTTGGCGTTATCATGCTCGGGATCTAGCCGTCATCAGAGCGAAACACCTTGATATTCCGATTGTATTAGGTTCTGCAACGCCAAGTTTAGAAAGTGTCCAAAATGTGAAGAATGGCAAGTTTTTCCCTTTAACCCTTTCTGCTCGAGCAGGCAATGCGCAAAATGTGCAACAGCAAATCATTGATTTAAGAACACAACGAGTGAATGCCGGCTTATCTGAAAAGCTTCTGGCAATGATGAAAAAACATTTAGAGCAGGGTAATCAGGTCATGCTGTTTTTAAATCGGAGAGGATTTGCACCTGTACTGCTATGCCACGAATGTGGCTGGGTTTGCGAGTGCGAAGCCTGCGATAAGCCTTATACTTACCATCAAAAACAGCGTGTTTTACGTTGCCATCATTGTGCTTCACAACGGGTTATTCCTCGTCAGTGTGGGCATTGTGGTTCAACGCACCTACTTACTACTGGGCTTGGTACGGAGCAGTTAGAGCAGGTATTAAGTGAGCGTTTCCCAAGCTACCAAATTAGCCGTATCGACCGAGATTCAACGGCAAGAAAAGGGACATTAGAAAAGCATTTAACCGATATTCAACAAGGAAAAAGCCAAATTTTGATCGGCACGCAAATGCTGGCAAAAGGGCATCATTTTCCGAATGTAACCTTAGTTGCCATTGTAAATGTTGATTCCGCACTATTTTCTACCGATTTCCGTGCCGAAGAGCGATTAGCGCAGCTTTATTTGCAGGTTTCAGGCAGAGCAGGACGAGCGGAGAAACAGGGAGAAGTGGTGCTACAAACGCACTATCCGGAGCATCCATTACTGAAAACGTTGGTTGAACAAGGATACGAAGCCTTTTCTGAAGAAGCCTTATCGATCAGACGATTGATGACTTTACCGCCTTTTTCAGCACAAGTGCTTTTTAAAGCGACAGGGAAAAATAGCGAACAGACTCAACAATTTTTGCAGAGCCTGATGAGTTATTTAAAAGAAAAAGTGAATGAATTAGGCATTACCAATATGCAAATCTTACCGCCTTTTTCGGCACCTTTAGCGAAAAAAGCAGGGCATTACCGTTGGTTGCTTTTAATTCAACACGCTTCACGAGCTTCAATTCAGGCATTGATGAACGCCTTTGATCAAGAGCGCGATCAATATTGGAACCCTTCACAAATCCGCCTTGCGATTGATGTAGATCCGTTGGAGATTGGCTAGAAAGAAGGGACACATCGTGTCCCTTTTGTCATTTAGAATTTATAACTTACTGTTGCATTTACTTTACGTTCTGCACCGTAGTAACAGTAGAAATCACAAGCTGCGATATATTTACGGTTACCTACGTTATCCACGTTTACTTGAGCTGTCCAATTTGGCGTAATCGCATAACGAGCCATTAAATCCACCACTGTTGCTGACGGCACGCGGTAGTGCGAATAAGTATTCCATTGGCTTTTTGTAGTTACGCTATGACCTATATAACGAACTCCAGCTCCAATAGTTAAACCGTTCAATGCTCCGTTATTAAAGGTGTAAGCGGTTTTTGCAGAAACTACCGTTGTTGGAACATATTGATTGCGTACTTTCTCACCCATAGTTAAACCACGATTAACAACAGTATTCTGGCTGGTGACTTTAATTTCAGACTTAGTATAAGTATAGGCAAGTGTAGCATTCCAGTTCTCAGTAAGATTTACATCTGCTTGAACTTCAATGCCTTTTCGATACGTTGGGTCATCGCTACTTTCTGTAATACCTGTTCCTGTGTTAGAACCTACCAATGCCCCTGTATCTTTCGCACGGAAGCCGGCCACTGTGATCACGCCATCTAACCAAGTTGGTAAGTATTTCACACCCACTTCATATTGGCGTGTGATGTTCGGATCATACAAGGTTTGCGTACCGCTTAAGCCCACAGGTAAGTTGAAAGATTCGCTATAACTGAAATATGGGTTTAAGCCATACGGTGCTTCGTACATAAAGGAAGCAGAGTAAGAAGTATGGTTATCTTTTACCGTTTGGGTTGATGTATATTCATTTTGTTTCGCACGGTCGTGGCGAATGCCTAAGCCCAACACATATTTATCCGCAAAGCGTGATTGGTTTTGTAAATAGAAACCTAACTGGCGAGCTTTGATTGTTCTATGTGTTGCTCCAGCAATACTTTGAGCCTGATTCCAACCAACCTGTGGGTTGAAAATGTTAGTGTTAGTAGTCGCTCCAAAGCCCATTGAGTCATACATAGTATCTATTTTGTTATGGCGGTAGTCCGTACCTACAACAAGCGTATTCTTCAACCAATCATTTTTGAAATCCCAAGACAAATGATTGTCTGTGGCGTGTGAAATGGTTTTACCGTTGTTATAAATTAAACCACGAGCTACTGAACCTGTTGCATCAACTGATGTGAAGGCATAAGAACCACGGTGGAAGTTATCCGCATGAGCATAGCGATAACTTGAGTTTACTCGTAGACCGTTACCAAAATCGTGACTTAATTCATAACCGATAGAGTATTGTTTATTATGTTCACGATCGTTCACTGGGTCGCCAAGGTTGCTATTGCGATCAATGTAAGCTCCATTGGCAGATACAAGTGTTCCGTACGCTGGAAAGAAGTTATTACTCGGCGTGCCGTAATCTTTTTGATAGCTGGTTAATAAGCTTAAACGGGTTTTATCGGAAATATCCCACTCAATCGTTGGAGCTAAATAGAGAGTTTTATTATTGGTTTTATCCCATTCGCCATCTTCGTTGTTTAATGTCGCCACAACACGATAACGCAAACTTTCGTCATCAGTCATTTTACCAGTGTAATCCGCACCGAAACCATAGGTGTTATTTGTACCAAAATTCGTTTTGAATTCCCCTTTACCGATTTGGTCACGGTGTGCACGTTTGGTCACATAGTTAATTAAACCGCCCGATTGTGCTGCACCAAAAGTCATTGAGTCTGCACCTTTTGTTACTTCAACAGCTTCTAAACCAAAACTTTCTACATAAGGCGTAAAGAAGCCATAACTGAAGGTGGGTAAGCCGTTTACTGCTTGTGAAACTTCCGCACCACGCACACGGAACCAGTTTGTGTTGGTGTCGTTACCAAACACTTGGTTCGCAAAACCTGCTTGGTAGCGACCAATTTCATCGACTTTTTTCACGTCTTGTTTATCTAGCTCATCACGAGAAATGGCTATCGCTGATTTTGCTTGATGTACAGGTACTTCACCCATTTTATACATCGAGCCACCACCAACAACTGCAACTTCATCTAACGCTGCAACATCATTTTTTGTCGGCTCGTTTGCCATTGCATTACTTGCAATGGCAAGTAGTACTACTTGAGAAATTGTTGAATAAACAAATGTTTTTTTCATGCTGAATTTACAATCCAAGTGCAACAAAAAAAGAAGTACTCATCAACTAGAATATAATTTTGTTTCCACACAAAAACCACTTCCAAATGATGAGTACTTCCTACCGACATCTTACAATAAACGAGCGAGAAAAGATAATGATTTTACTCGCACAGGGCAAAAAACAAGCAGAAATTGCCAAAGCACTGGGACGTAGCTCCAGCACCATTTCTCGCGAGCTGAAACGACACGCTCTAGAAAGCTACAGTGCAACGAACGCACAAAACAGCTATTTGAAGCATCGTCAAAATAGCAAAGCACAGCGCAAATTAGAGCAGCCTGAATATTTCAATTTGGTGCAAGAAAAGTTTCTGACAGAAAACTGGTCGCCCGAACAAATCAGCGCACGATTAAAATTGGAAAAATCTGAATTATCCATTAGTTATTCAACCATTTATCGTGGTATTTATTCAGGGTTGTTTGATATAGGCGAACGCAAAGCCAGTCGCAAACTGCGCCACAAAGGCAAAACACGGCATACAAAAAATCATCATGAAAAACGTGGCAAAATTCAGATATCCAACCATTTGAACGACCGTCCCATTTCGGCGCAAAATCGCAGTCGCTTTGGACATTGGGAAGCCGATACCGTACTGGGTAAAGCGGGTGGAGCTTGTTTGCTGACGCTGACGGAACGCAAAAGTCGTTTTGAGTTGGTGAAGAAAATTCCTGCCAAAAAAGCCGAAGCAGTCCAAAAAGCCATGATTGAATTGCTGGATTCACATATATTGCGGTCAATTACGCCAGACCGTGGTAAAGAATTTGCCCAACATCGTTTGGTAACAGAAGCACTGGGTGTAGAATTTTACTTCCCCGAGCCGCATCAACCGTGGACACGGGGAACGAATGAAAATACAAATGGGTTACTTCGTGAATACTTTCCGAAGCACCAAGACATCAATCAGTGGAGCGAAGTTGATATTCAACAGGTGATCAATAAACTGAATTTACGACCACGTAAATGTTTAGGTTGGAAAACACCTTATGAAGTTTACTTCAAAAAATCGTTGCACTTGGTTTGACAATTCAAGATTTTATAAAAGTCCTCTAAGTTAAGATCTTATTGTAAAAAATAACGTAATAGTGATTGCACAAAACTATTTGTAGGGGCAAATTATATTTGCCCTCAACGCATTATCAGGACATTAGGGCAAATATAATTTGCCCCTACAAAAATAGATTTTATACTTTGTACAACTGCTACCTAATATCAAAATAATTAAACCCTTCTTACCATCAGCAAGAAATAAGTCCCCCCAATCAGCGTTGCCACTAAACCGGCCGGCACTTCATAAGGGAATAACATCTGTCTGCCTAGCCAGTCGGCAAACACCATAATCAAACCGCCTAGAAGGGCTGAGATTAAAATCTGGGAACTCGCTCGGTTTACGCCGAGAAAACGGGCGATATGTGGGACGAGCAAGCCGATAAAACTGAGCGGTCCGATAATCAAAGTCGCTAACGCCGTCAGTAATGCGGTAAATAAAATCAAAATCCAGCGAGTGCGTTTTAGGTTTAGCCCTAAGGCTTGTGCCATCGGGGCTTGTAATGCCAATAACTCAAGCCAACGGCTGAAAATCAAGCTAATCCCTAGTAGAACAAGGCTTATCAAGAAAAACGGCACGGCAAGATCCGCCCCGATTTGTTGGGTCGAACCCGATGTCCACGCAATCAGTTGGTTCGCTCTTGGATCGCCACTGGCAATAGCAATGCGTTGCAAAGTATCAAACAATGCCGACAGGCTGATCCCTGTGAGTAGCACCTTTTCGGGCAACATTCCGTTGCGTTGGTTGATCGCTGTCAGCACCAACAGAGCCACAACCGCCCCTGCGATACCTGCCAGCCAATACCATTCCGTTTGAGCCGAGCCGGCAAGGAACAGCACGGCTAAAATCCCCATACTGGTGCCGGATGACACGCCGAGCAATTCAGGGCTTGCCATCGGGTTTAGGGTTAAGCGTTGTAATAACACGCCAGCCACAGCCAATAAAATCCCAACAGCAAGGGCGGTCAAAATACGTGGGTAACGTAGCTCGACAAGCGGTGCGTAAAATTCGTTAAATTCCAATACATTCCAACCGCTTGTGCCTTTGCCTAATGCGAGTGCAAGCCATAGCACGAGTGCGAAAACAAACACAATCGGTAGTAAGGTGTAGCGATGAAAACGGCGAGATAGGCGAGTTGATGTTTCTGTTAAACGCCCCGTATTTGACAGCGAACGGAACATCAGCCACAGCAGTAACGGTGTGCCAAGCAGAGCCGTTACCGCCCCCGTCGGCAAGTTAATCCCTTTAAAATGGGCAAGCAGTTGTAGCAGTAAATCCGTGACCGCCAGCAGTAACGCCCCACCAGCAAACGCCCCGAGTAATTGCCATTTCAGCGTTCGCACACCAAGCTGGCGAATAATGGTGGCGGACGCTAACCCGATAAAACCGAGCATACCGACACAACTTACCACCGCTGAAATCATATAAGCACTGATAAATACCCCGAAAAAACGCAGTCGATTAACAGGCACACCAAGGCTTTGGGCATTGCTGTCGTTTAAGGAAAGTATGGTGAGCGGACGAAGCAACATTGCAATTAATCCGCCACAAATCACCGCTTGTATTGCCAAAAATTGCGGGTCTCGCCAGCTCTCTTGTGCCAAAGAGCCAGCCCCCCATTGTGCCAAGCCCCGTGCTTCTTCAGGGTAAAACAACATCATCAAGGCGGAGAATGAACCGAAATAGAGATTAACCACCAAGCCAGCCAAAATCAGCAACAACGGCGACATTGTTTTTCGCATTGCTAACGTCAAAACCAAGATCAGGCTTAAACCAGCCCCGACTAACGCAATGGCACTTGAACTTATGTCTAGCCAATTCGGTGCAAAAATAGCGGTAATAAACAGGGCAAACTGCGAGCCGGCACTGATCCCAAGCGTATTATCGGAAGCCAACGGATTTGCCATCACTTGTTGCAACAGCAAACTTGCCAGACCGAGCATTCCGCCAGCCAATAACGCAATGGCAATGCGAGGCAAGGTGTAGCTTTGAATTAACAAAATATCGAGATTGTCACTGGCTTGAAACAGACTAACAAGGGATTGCTGTTCAGGCAGTTGCACGCCGAGTAGCCACATTATCAGCCCGATAAAACAAGCGGACAGTAGAACAAACAACATCTGTGGACGATTTACCATTGCTCGCCTCCGTGAATTAAGCCGTTTGCCAGCACTTCCGCAAAGCGTTGTGCCGATGGAATAGCCCCGAATGTCCAGACTTCAGGCAAAATCAGCGGATCTTTTGCCATTGCCAATTTTTGCCATAAGGTGTTGTATTTCAAAGCAGAACCGATATTTGACGGATAGGGTTTAACCACGACAAAACGGCTCTCAGGCGGTAATTTCGCCAGTTGGGTCACGTCTATAATCTCAAATCCCCAGTTGTTGTGATTGCCTTGCCAACCGTTTTTAAAACCAAGTTGCGACAGCACCGCTCCAAACGGACTATTTTCTGCATAAACTCGCAGGTGACGTGTGTCGATAAACTGCACCAACAGCACAGGACGATCAGTAAAGGGTTGTACAAGCGGTCGAATTTCAGCAATTTTTTGCCAATAGTGATTGAGTAACTGTTCCGCTTGTTCAGGCTTTTCAATAATATCGGCAATTTGCTGAGTGGCTTCGACCACATTCTGCCACGCATCGCCTTCTTTATAGAAATCGACCAAATGCACCTTGCCGAATTTTTCCAACATCGGCGTGGCAGACGCATAAAATGAAGAGTTGATAAACAGCAAAGGCTGAGCGTCTAGCTGTGTCGAGAGTTGCCAAAGCTGTTCGGGGTTCGGTTGCAAACGAATACCGAGATCGAGCGTATTTTCAGGCAGTTTTGGTTCAGATACCCAGACTTTGTAATTTTTTGCATCACCAACGGCTTTGGGTTGTTCATCAAGGGCGATTAAGGTTTCAGCTACCGTCCAGTCCAATGTCGCTAGACTAGGTTGCGGTTCACTTGCGGATAGGGTGTTTGCAAAAAAGAGGGAGAAAGTGACCGCTTGTAGCCATACTGTGAGCTTTTTTAGGTTTATCATCTTAATAAAAACTCACAGGTCTGCCCGTTTCAGGGTGGTTGATCACATTCAGCTCAATCCCATAAATCGCCTTTAAAGATGGGGTATTGATAATTTGTTGAGAATTGCCTTCAGCAAGTAACTTGCCACTGTGCAGAGCGACAAGATGATCGCAGTAGCGAGAAGCAAGGTTAATATCGTGGATCACAATGATCACGCCTAAATTCAGCTCTCGGCTCAGTTGCTGGATCAGTTCCATTACTTCCACTTGATGAGCAATATCTAACGCCGCCAAAGGTTCGTCTAACAGTAAAAATTGACTTTGTTGTGCCAGCAACATTGCCAGCCAAATACGAGAACGTTCGCCACCCGATAACACATCGACTAGCTGATCGGCAAATTTTTCCGTATGTGTCAGAGCTAAAGCACGCTCAATCGCCTGCTTGTCTTGAGCCGTTTGACGACCAAAAAGCCCGTTCCACGCATAACGCCCCATTGCAATTAGCTCTTTTGCGGTTAAGTTGGTGGCTTGTGGAAGATGTTGTGGAAGATAAGCGACACGTTTGGCAAACTCACGGTTTGACCAAGCGTCAAGCGGTTGGTTATCAAAAAGAATTTCACCCGATGAAAGCGGTTGCTGTTTGGCAAGCAATTTGATTAAAGTGGATTTGCCTGAGCCGTTATGCCCGATCAATCCATACACTTTTCCTTGTTCAAATTGCACCGAAATCGGCTGTAACAGCGTACGATTTGGAATGGCAAAACTTGCCTGTTTAACCACAAACATAAAAATCCGAGTGAAATGTAAAACCTAAAATAGGTAATTATTCTAATTGTAAATTATTCTCATTAAAACAGGTTTTACATTTCTTTGCGAATTAATGATGAGTTTGCTGTTTAATTACGCAATTTTAGCTATGCTATTTTTCTTTCCAATAACCGAGCCATTCTTTTAGGAATAGCATAATATTGTCCATTGCGCCCGATTGTGGGACAAAATACATAAAATTAATATACTCAGAAGGCGTTTTCCCATAACCAACACCTGCGGGTAATACGTGAAAACCTTGTTGTTCAAACAAAAGTTTGGCTCGTTGCATATGCCAATTTTGAGTAACAAGAATAATAGTATTGATGCCTTCTTTTTCTAAGATATCTTTCGTATATAACGCATTTTCTTTTGTCGTTTTTGCCTGGCTCTCAATCCATTTTGTCGGGACATCAAAAAACTGTTTAAATTCCTTGGCAATGATTTCAGCTTCTGAATTTCCATTTGGTGCCGAGCCTGTTGCTAAAATGGGTAATTGTGTTTCTTTATGTAAGTACGCGGCATAACGCATACGTTCTAGCTCATTATTTGTAACCGTTAGTTTTCCGTATAACTCGTTGCTATCACGTAAACCACCACCTAACACAACGATGGCTTGTGCTTGGCGATAATCTTGTAGTGTTAAAGTGTTTTCTTTGACTAAAGAGTTGCTTAAAAGCGTTGCCATAAACGGCGTGCTAAAGAGATAAAGCAATGCAATGCCAAGAATAGTCAAACTTCGGCTGATTTTTTTGTAATGCAAGCGGTAAAAAATCAGAGATAAAATCCAAATTACCGCAATGTTAAAAGGCGGAAGTGCCATTGCCGTGAGAATTTTTGTGAGATAAAAAAGCATAACGATCCTTTTAATTTTTTTAGCGTATTTTGCGTGATTTATTGCTAAAATGCACCATTATTTTTTATCCCTTAATTAAGGGAACAGTTTTGGCTCGGATTTGTCTTATAGGCGTTTACTTTTTTAGGATTTTATTTACATATGAACCCAGTACTTCTATCTTTAAAACAACAATTAAAACAAATTGAAGAGTGCATCATTGATAAAAATGATGTGCTATATTTTGACTATCCTTTACATCTTAATGTCGGTGATTTACTGATTTACGCCGGCACAGAGCAGTTTTTTAAAGATTATCAAATCAATATTCGTTTACGCCGTTGCTTACAAGCATTTGATTTAGCCGAAGCCAAAAAATATGTTAATAAAAATACAACGATTTTGTGCCATGGCGGTGGTAATTTTGGCGATCTTTATCCAAGTATTCAAAAAATGCGTGAAGATATTGTGCGTGAATTCCCTAATAATCGAGTGATTTTATTACCTCAAACAGCGCATTTTTCAAATG
Organism: Actinobacillus porcitonsillarum; assembly: GCF_003101015.1. Classification (NCBI taxonomy): domain Bacteria; kingdom Pseudomonadati; phylum Pseudomonadota; class Gammaproteobacteria; order Pasteurellales; family Pasteurellaceae; genus Actinobacillus; species Actinobacillus porcitonsillarum. The sequence continues at coordinate 1,192,397 of NZ_CP029206.1, forward strand.
ATGAGGCGATGAAAAAATCAGCGGCAATTTTTGCTAAACACCCTGATTTACATTTGTTTTCTCGTGATACAAAAACTTTTGAACTCATGAAAATGCATTTTTCTGATAAGGTTAAATTGTCGCCAGACATGGCTCATCAACTTTATGGAACTTTACCGCAAAAAGATTTAAGCCAAACCAATGGGCAAACACTTTATTTTTTACGTAAAGATATCGAGAAGAGCCATATTGAAGCTGAAATCCAAGCGACTTTACCAAATTTAGATAATGTAAAAGATTGGGAAGATATTTTATTACCAAGTGATATGAAATTTGAGCTTTGGTGTAGCCGTATTTCAAAGTTAGCAAATCGCTTCCATTTAGCGTTTTTGAAAAATAAAATTAATGATTTATGGTATCAACATTCAATGCAAGTGATTCAACGCTGTCAAACGATTTTTTTAAGTTATGATCGTGTTGTAACAAGCCGTTTGCATGGGCATATTTTCTCTTGCTTGTTAGGATTGCCAAATGAGGTATGTGATAACTCATATGGTAAAAATACGGGTTACTATAATCAATGGACGAAAGAAATTTCTTATACGAAATTATATGAAAAATAATCGACAACTTATTACGCTTATTGCGGTAACTATATTAAGTATGGGGCTAACGGTCGTGAGCTCCTTTATACTTGCACGCTTTCTTTCTGTTGATGATCGTGGCGCGCATCAGCTCTTTATTACAACAGTCTCTTATGTTGTGACGCTTTCCACGGGAGGTGTCGGGTTTGCTTGTGCGTTGTCTATGCGTAATAAGCAGTATTTAGGTTGGCGATTTTATTTTCTTTGCTTTTTGATTTTGAGTGCTGTTGTTGCTGCATTAAGTTGCTTATTCTTTGATTTTACGGCATTTGAATTTCTCTTTATTCTCAATGTTTTACTGACCGCGATTTTAACGATTACGCTTGAAAAAAGTAAAATTGAACCGACATTAAAGGTTTATCGAGCCCTCACTTTTCAGCAACCGGTATTGTTGGTGCTGGTTTATGGTTTAGGTTATTTATTTTTAGGTGAGCAACCGCTTGAAGTAGCAATTTACCTTTTAACGCTCTTCAGTGCTATTCAAGGCATTGCTTGTTTATTTTATTTAACAAAATTAGAACGCCAGTTTGTAAAAACGCATGATGTCACTGAAATTGATCGAAAATTCTTTCTTAAAACGTGGTTTAAGCAGAATTTGTATCAAACTTTTGGGGCAACGACTTCCAGTATTGATAAATTTTTAATTGTGTCTTTATTAGGAAATTATGTTTTAGGGCTTTACACGGTTTGTATTATTTTTGATTCGTTAGTCACGAAATTTATCAATATGTTAAGTGACTATTATTATTCAGGATTGTTGAATCATGTAAATCGACTTAAATCGGTACTCATTATTGTATTTTTAATGAGTGTTGCGGCAATTATTTTAGTGCCATTATTAGCAGAGCCCGTGATTCGCTTTTTCTTTAGTGCGAAATATGTTGAAGTTGCTCCGGTTTTAATTTTGTTTATTCTAAATTCTATTATTGCGGGCTTATCATGGATCTTGTCGCAAAATATGTTGTTACAAGGTAAACAAATTTTATTAGCAACACGGCAAGTTATTTCCTTAGTGATTTTTGTTGGATTATTCTTCTATTTAAAAGAATATCAATTATATGGTGTAGCTTATGCCTTTATTGGGGCAAGTATGACCCGTTTAATTATTTCAATCGTATATTATTTTAAATATCCGGTGAAATTATCAAAAGCAGAGTAAAAATGAAAAAATATTTAATTTCTTTAGAAAAAGATGTGCAAAGACGTGAGCTCTTTTTCTCTCAACCAGACACACAAGATTTTCAAATCTTCAGTGCAATCAACACAATGAGTTTATCATCAGAAGAATTGGAAAACATGTTTGATGTCACTCAATTTGAAAAACATTACCACCGAGCCGTTACCAAAGGTGAAATTGGCTGTACCATGAGCCATTTAAATGTTTATCAATGGATTGTTGATGATGAAAGCATTGCTGAAGAGGATTACGCTTTAGTTTGTGAAGATGATGTACTCTTTTCGGCAAATTTTAATGAAAATTTGACCGCTTTATTAAATGAAAAACTGACGGCAGATATTGTATTAGTCGGACAATCTAAAATCCCTACTTTTGATGATGTTGAGTTAAGTATAAATTACCCAACAACCTTTAAATGGATGCAGAAAAAGATTGGGCAAACAGGCTATTTTTACGCCTATCCTTATAAGAATTATTTTGCTGGAACAGTGGCTTATTTAATAAAAAAATCAGCAGCTCGCCGTTTTCTAATGGAACAACAAAAAACGTTACCTTTTTGGTTGGCTGATGATTTTATTTGGTTTGGCGAAAAATTCGATATGGATATTTTGGTAGTACGTCCGTTAATGGCAATTGAAAATCCAACATTAGTGAGTAATTTAGAAGCATTACGTGGTTCACTCAATAATAATATGCTGAAGAAATTATTGAAATTTCCATTGAAAAAGCTTCTTGCAATTAAGAGAAACCTATAATGTCCGCTTTAGTCAATTTATTTTATTTATATGATCCTTGGTTTTTCCATGTGATACGTATGAGCTTGCTATTCGGCGTTGTTGCTATGTTATGGTTCGGCTATAAATGGTATAACAAAGCACAAACGCAATTTGTGATTCCGGTGGATAGTTTAATGGTTAGCCTTGCCTTAATTGTTTTATCGGTTATCCCTCTTCTCGTGAATGGCACACGAGAATTCGGCGTTATCAGTATGTATGTCAAATCCTTTATCGTATTTTGCTTTGGTATAGTGATTTACAACGTCTTTTATTTAAATGCTGAAAACAAGCCACAACTTATGCGTGATTTGAATATCGGTATTTCTGTTCAAGGTGTTATTGGTATATTAGCGCTACTCGGAGTGCCGTTTGTGGTGGATTTAGCGATTAATACAAACTCTGTGATGGGGGGACATTTACCTCGTTTTATTGGTTCTGAGCAAGAATACCGCCTTTATAATTTAACTTCATCGGCATTTTTCCCATTAAGTGCTTTTTATTTAATGTTGTTACATTTTATTTTAGCGGTACATGCAAAAACTAAGCCACTTAATAATGTGTATCTCTTTTTATTACTGTGTATCGGATTAATTTCAGGGCGTACATTTTTAATTTTTTCAGCGGTAAGTATTTTTATTTATTTCCGTATTCGTTATATTCCGGCACTTGTTGCATTTGGGTTATTATGTTTAGGTTTAGCTTATTTTTACCCAACGCATCCTTACGTTGAACATGCTTTAGAGCCGTTGATTAATTTATTTCATGGTAATAATTTGAGTTCATCGACAGATACGCTGTTAAATAAACATTTATTTATGCCGGAATTAAAACAACTAATGATGGGCGATGGTTTATATTATCAACCAAATGGTTGGAGTTATTACGGTGGCTCTGATTCAGGCTTTATTCGTCAAGCATTATATGGTGGTGTAGGTTATATTGTCGTTTGTTTCTTATTTACGGCTTATTTTGTAAAACGTATAGCAGATAATTGGTTTAACGGCAGTTGGATTTATATTTTATCAACACTGTTTTTACTTAGCGTATTGAATATCAAAGCAGATACTTATGCTTATCCGGGGCTAATGACGACCTTTTTAATGTTTATTTCTTTATTTGGAAATAACGGAAAATTAAAGATCTTTGAGAGAAAATAATGTTTAGTATTATTGTGCCTTCTTATAATCGTAATGCAGAAATTCCCGCATTATTGGAAAGTTTAACGCAGCAAACGGTTAAAAATTTTGAAGTCATCATTGTTGATGATTGTTCTCCTCAACCGCTCAAAGTCGATCAATCGTATGATTTTGAGGTAAAAGTCATTCGCAATGAAAAGAATAAAGGTGCTGCAGGAAGCCGTAATGTCGGGGCAGAAAATGCTTCGGGAGAGTGGTTACTTTTTCTTGATGATGATGACCGTTTTGCGGATAACAAATGTGAGTTATTGGCGAAAGCCATTACAGCACAACCCGACAGCAATTTTATTTATCATCCGGCAAAATGCGAGATGGTTAATGAAGGTTTTAGCTATATCACAAAGCCAATGACACCGGAGCTCTTAACGCTAGAGAATATTCTCTTAGCGAATAAAGTGGGCGGAATGCCGATGATTGGAATTAAAAAAACGTTTTTCGAACAGCTGGGCGGGTTAGCGACAGATTTAAAATCGTTGGAAGATTATGAATTTGTATTGAAAGTTGTTTCAAATGCAGAACTCAAAGCGATTTTTGTCGATCAGCCACTCAGTATTTGTGGATTCCATACAAAACGAGCCAGTGTTTCAACCAATACAACAAATACAGAAAAAGCGATTGAGCAAATTCAGCAAAAATATGTCAAAACACCAGAACAGCAAAAGCATTTTGCACTTAATTCGCTTTATATGTTGGCTTATCCGTGTGCGATGAATTTATCACGCCAAGCGGCAAGTTATTATTTTAAGATGTTTAAAATAAGTCATAGTTTCAAACATCTGATTATTGCGTTAGTGACATTTATTTCACCTAAGTTAGCAATCAATATGAAAAGGTTTATTTAATGAAATTTTCGGTCTTAATGTCGTTATATACGAAAGAAAATCCTCAATTTTTACGTGAATGTTTTGATAGCTTGAAAACACAGACGGTGCAAGCGGATGAAGTTGTTGTACTGTTTGATGGACCCGTTACTCCTGAACTAGATGCTGTTGTGCAAGAGTATGAAACACAATTACCAATTAAAGCGGTTCGTTTTCCTCAAAACCGAGGCTTAGGAAAAACACTCAATGACGGGCTAAACTATTGCTCACATGAGTGGGTTTTCAGAATGGATACCGATGATATTTGTGTACCAGAACGTTTTGAAAAACAAGTCGCTTTTATTGAACAAAATCCTGAGACCATTATTTTTGGTGGGCAAATTGCAGAATTTGGCGAACATATTCAAGATATTGTTGCCTATCGCAATGTGCCAACCGATAGCAAAGAAATCATTAAATTTACCCGCTTGCGTTGTCCATTTAACCATATGACCGTGGCTTATCAAAAATCGAAAGTATTAGAGTGTGGTGGTTATCAAGGGCTACAAGAAGACTATACGCTCTGGATAAAAATGGTTGCAACAGGGCTAAAAGTGGCTAACTTACCTGATATTCTTGTGTATGCTCGAGTAGGAAACGGTATGGTTGGTCGCCGCCGTGGTATGGGACAATTTAAATATGAGTGGGAACTTTACAAACTCAAAAATCAATTGCATATCCATGATCCACTAAGTGGCTTTGCAATTTTCTTAATGAGAGCTATTCCAAGAATTTTACCATTAGGTATGTTGAAAGCAGTTTATGGTCTATTAAGAAAATAAAACAAAAAATCGCTATAACCTCAAATGTTATAGCGATTTTTTGTTTTTTTATTGATTTTTTAGAATTTCATTCATCAATTGAATATCAATATGGCAATAGCCATTTGGGTTTTTATCTAAATAATCTTGATGATACTCTTCTGCCGGAAAGTAATGTTCCAACATCTCATTTTCGACTGCAAGTGGCTCAGCATACTGTTTTTGTAACTCTGCTAAAGCATGATTGATGACGGGAATATCTTGTGGATCAACATAGTAAATCCCTGTGCGATATTGAATCCCTTTATCTTCCCCTTGTTGATTCACACTCACTGGATCGATGACTTTGAAATAATAATCCAATAATTTAGCTAAAGAAATTTTATCTGCATCGTAAGTGACTTTAACCACTTCAGCATGACCACTACCGGCACAAACATCTTGATAGCTCGGATTATCCGTATTGCCATTGGCGTAGCCCGATTGAGCATCAATTACACCATTGATACGTTGCATAAAGGCTTCGGTTCCCCAAAAGCAGCCGCCTGCTAAATAAATCTCATGGATATTTGACATAGTTTCCTCATTGGTAAAAGGTAAATTAAATTTGACCGCTTACTGAAACAGTAAAACGTTTTTCTAATAAAATATAAGTGCCTTGAATAATCCAGCCTACGCTAATAGCAAAGAGCAGTGTACTCACCCCAAAAGTGCCGCCTAGAAATATACCAAAACCGCAGACACTCACTTCAATTGCCGTTCTTACTTTCCCTACATTCCAGCCATATTTCTGGCAAATTCCCACCATCAATCCATCACGAGGTCCGGCACCTAATTTACAAGAAAGGTAAAATGCTGTACCCACACCAAAAATGAAAATACCGAGAAGCATAAAACTGATACGAGTAAATATGGCTTCTGGCGAAGAGAGAACTCGGGTGGTGAGATCAGCAAAAAACGCGATAATTAAGATGTTGAGTATGGTGCCAAGCCCGAAACGCAATTTGAATGGAACCCAAAGTAAAAGAACAACAACGCTAATAAGTGCAATAGAAACACCTAATGATATGCCTGCTTGTAGTGCAATCCCTTGTGAAAGCACAGTCCAAGGTGCGTTACCGAATTGCGCTAACACTAATAATCCTTCCCCAATGCCCATGCTTGCCATAGCAATAGAGATGATGGCGAGATTGAGCCATTTTACTTCCCATTGATGAGAGGCAGCCCAAGGCATGAGAGGAATCGGTGTTTTTTTCGACATACGGTGTTTGGTTATAACGGAAAATCATGTAAGCAATATAACATACTCTTTTTAAACTGTTATAACATTTTCATCTAAGTTATAGAAGCAGAGAAGTGCATTGTAAAAAAGCGTTAAAATTTTGAGGCATATCTCTCAAAATTCACAAAAAGCACAAGATTTTTTTTGTAAAAATCTGTATAGTTACGGAACTTTTTTCTAGGCTCGTTTTTTGAGGTAAAAAACGATTAATTTTTTCTTTTGAGGTTATTTTATGAGTACGTTAAACAGCCTGTTAGGTATTGTTGTGCTTTTAGCGATTGCTTTTGTGCTTTCAACCAATAAAAAAGCAATTAATTACCGTACCGTATTTGGTGCATTAGGTTTACAAATCGGTTTAGGCGCATTAGTGCTTTATGTGCCAATTGGTCGTCAAGCTTTACAAGCATTAGCGGATGGAGTGAACAATGTTATTGGTTACGGTTTTGAAGGGATTAAATTCGTTTTCGGTGGCTTAGCCAGCGATAAAATTTTTGAAGTAATGGGCGGAGATGGTTTTATTTTCGCTGTACGTGTTCTTCCTTCTATTGTTTTCTTCTCTGCTCTTATTTCTCTCCTCTATTATATTGGCGTAATGCAAGTTTTAATTAAAATTATCGGTGGTGCATTACAAAAACTCCTTGGTACTTCAAAAGCAGAGTCAATGTCTGCTGCTGCTAATATCTTTGTTGGTCAAACAGAAGCTCCGCTTATTGTTAAACCTTATATTAGCAAAATGACTCAATCTGAATTATTCGCTGTAATGTCAGGTGGTTTAGCGTCTATTGCAGGTTCTGTAATGGCGGGTTATGCAGGTATGGGCGTGCCATTAACTTATTTAATCGCAGCTTCATTTATGGCGGCACCGGCAGGTTTATTATTTGCGAAAATCTTATTACCACAAACTGAACAATTCAACGATGATATGACGAAAGTTGAACTAGAACAGCCAGCAAACATTTTAGATGCTGCGGCTGCAGGTGCAGGTGCTGGTATGCAACTTGCATTAAACGTGGGTGCAATGTTAATTGCATTCGTAGCGTTAATTGCATTATTAAACGGTATGCTTGGTGGTGTCGGTGCTTGGTTCGGTATGCCTGAATTATCATTAGGCATGGTTTTCGGTTGGGTATTTAGACCGCTTGCATGGGTAATCGGTGTGCCTTGGGAAGAAGCACATATTGCAGGTCAAATGATCGGAACGAAATTAGCGATTAATGAATTCGTAGGATACTTAGAGTTCTCTAAATATTTAAGTCCAGAATCAGCAATCCAATTAACCGATAAAACCAAAGCAATTATTACCTTTGCACTTTGTGGTTTCGCAAACTTTAGCTCAATTGCAATTTTAATTGGTGGTTTAGGTGGTATGGCGCCAAATCGTCGTGGCGATATCGCAAAATTAGGGATTAAAGCGGTTATCGCAGGTTCGCTTGCAAACTTAATGAGTGCGACCATTGCAGGTTTATTCATTGGTTTAGGCGGTTCGGTTCTTTAACCGAACTTAACTAGATAAAACACCACTGGCAACAGTGGTGTTGTTGTATCTGAGGCACGGAAACGTTTGCTTGATTGTGCCTGATTATAATAGGAGGCTCATCATGAGCTTAAAAGATTCAGCGAAAACAGCGTTGTCATTGATGGACTTAACCACCTTAAACGATAACGATACTGATGAAAAAGTGATTGCCCTTTGCCAACAAGCGAACACCGCTTTTGGTACACCGGCAGCGGTTTGCGTTTATCCTCGCTTTGTACCGATTGCTCGTAAAGCATTAAAAGAAACCGGCATTTCTCATGTAAAAATTGCCACGGTGACTAACTTTCCGCATGGGAATGATGATATTGATATTGCAGTGGCTGAAACGAAAGCCGCTGTTGCTTACGGTGCTGATGAAGTCGATGTCGTTTTCCCATATCGAGCATTGATGGCAGGGAATGAAGAGGTTGGCTTTGAGCTGGTTAAACAATGTAAAGCGGTCTGTTTTGCTCAAAATGTTGCATTAAAAGTGATTATTGAGAGCGGCGAATTAAAAACAGAAGCGCTAATTCGTAGAGCGAGCGAAATTGCAATTCAAGCCGGCGCTGATTTTATTAAAACCTCAACCGGTAAAGTGCCGGTAAACGCAACACTTGAATCGGCACGTATTATGTTAGAGACTATCCGTGATTTAAATGCCACCGATAAAGTGGGCTTTAAAGCTGCCGGTGGTGTAAAAACCAGTGAAGAAGCTGAGCAATATCTTGCATTAACGGCTGAAATTTTAGGAAAAGATTGGATTAACCCAGCGCATTTCCGTTTTGGTGCTTCAAGTTTATTGGCAAATCTTTTAGCCACGTTGAATGACCAACAAGCTAAAGTGGTTGCTGGGTATTAAGGTAAATTCCCCTCTCTCTGCCATAGATTTCTGAACGAAGCCTATGGCTGTCTCTCTCCCACAAGGGGAGAGAGTAAAATGCTATTACCAGAATAATAGTAGATTAAAACCCTCGCCCCTTGTGGGAGAGGGAAAGATTTTGCTTCGTTTAGAAGCAAAATCAGGGAGAGGGGGAAAATCTCATTTTATAAAACAAACAGAGGAACAAAAAAATGACTCCACATATTAACGCACCGGCTGGTGCATTTGCAGATGTTGTAATTATGCCGGGCGATCCGCTTCGTGCAAAATACATCGCAGAAACTTTCTTAGAAAATGCAGAACAAGTAACAAACGTTCGTAATATGTTCGGTTATACCGGTACTTACAAAGGTCGCCGTATTTCTGTAATGGGACACGGTATGGGTATCCCATCTTGCTCAATCTATGCGAAAGAGTTAATTACTGAATATGGCGTGAAAAAAATCATTCGTGTCGGTTCTTGCGGTGCGGTTCGTGAAGATGTGAAATTACGTGATGTAGTTATCGGCTTAGGTGCGTGTACAGACTCTAAAGTAAACCGTATGCGTTTTAAAGATCACGATTTTGCTGCAATCGCAGATTTTGATATGACCGCGGCAGCTGTTCAAGCAGCGAAAGAAAAAGGCGTGAATATCCGTGTGGGTAACTTATTCTCTGCTGATCTTTTCTATACTCCAGATCCATCTATGTTTGATGTAATGGAAAAATACGGCATCTTAGGTGTTGAAATGGAAGCGGCGGGTATCTATGGTGTTGCAGCAGAGTTCGGTGCAAAAGCATTAGCAATTTGTACAGTTTCAGACCATATTCGTACTCACGAACAAACCACAGCTGAAGAGCGTCAATTAACCTTCAATGATATGATTGAAGTGGCGTTAGAGTCAGTATTGATCGGCGATAAAGCTGAATAATTCACTTAATCCCTTAGCTTAGGCTAGGGGATTTTTTTTCGATTAGGTTGGAATTAAAATTCATAAAAAATGAATAATTATTCATTTTGCTTGAGTTTAAGAAAAAATAGGCATAAACTACGCTCGTATAAACAAACAAAAGGAAGAATAATGAGCAAATATAAAATTTTTGTCGATGGCGCAGTGGGAACAACAGGACTACGCATTTTTGATCGCTTAGCTGATGCCGAGGATATTGAACTTTTAACCTTACCTGAAGATCAACGTAAAGACCTCAATGCACGTGTTGCAAAAGTGGCAGAAGCGGATTTAACTTTTCTCTGCTTGCCGGACGAGGCGTCAAAAGAATTAGTCGCTCACGCACCAAGCCACGCTAAAATTTGTGATACATCAACAGCTCATCGTGTTAATCCGGATTGGGTGTATGGCTTTGCGGAATTGAGCGGACAAGCAAAAAAAATCAAAAACGCTCATCGTGTTGCCGTTCCCGGTTGCCACGCAACGGGTTATATCGCATTGGTGCGTCCATTGGTTGAGAAAGGGCTTCTACCGGCAGATTATCCACTCTCTTGCCACTCTTTAACGGGCTATTCCGGTGGTGGAAAATCGATGATTGCCGAATATGAAGATGAACAGCGTGCAGAAAAATATGCTGCACCACGTGTTTATGGCTTAGCCCTTAAACATAAACATTTACCTGAAATGCAAGCACTCACAGGCACGCAACAGCCACCGATTTTTACGCCAGTCGTTGCAGATTATTATAGTGGTATGTTGGTTACGGTTCCGCTCCCGATGTCAGCGTTACAAGCGGTCAAATCCGGCGAAGAAATTGCAAATTGCTTTGCGAAGTATTATCAAGGCAGCAAACTCATTCACGTACATCCGTTTGCGACATTACCTGAAGACGGTATGCTTGCCGCAAATCAACTAACGGGCAAAGATAATTTAGAAATCTTTGTTTATGGCAATGAAACCCAAGTTCTTTTAGCTGCACGTTTTGATAACTTGGGCAAGGGGGCATCAGGTGCGGCGGTGCAATGTATGAACATTATGCTAGGACGTGAAGAAACGGCAGGATTAGCCCTTTAATTTGAAACGGTACTCGAGGACGATATGCAAACCAACGAAATCAATCAACTTGCAAATTTATTAGAAAAATCGACCGCTTATTTAAATCAATGGCAAGATAAAACCATTGTTGTGAAATACGGCGGTAATGCGATGATTAACGAGGGCTTAAAAAAAGCTGTGATGCAAGATATTTTCTTGCTGAACCAGCTAGGCGTGAAAGTCGTATTGGTTCACGGTGGAGGCCCTGAAATTTCTCAAGGGGTAAAACTATTAGGCAAAGAACCACAATTTATCAATGGGCTACGTGTTACCGATCAAGATACAATTAACGTTGTATTACAGATGTTAGCCGGAAAAGTGAATAAAAGCCTAGTTGCCTTATTAAAAGGGAAAGGGATTGGGCTGTGTGGTATTGATGGCAATATGTTGCTGTGTGAAAAGCTCCAAGATGAAGTTGATTATGGCTTTGTTGGCGAAATTACGCACGTCAATACCGATACATTGAAAATGGCACTAGAAAATGGTTTTATCCCCGTGGTTTCTACGGTAGGCGTAGATGAAAATGGCGTAGTGTATAACATCAATGCAGATACGGCAGCGAGCAAAATTGCCATTGCCTTAAAAGCAGAAAAGCTAGTAAATATGACAGATATTGCCGGTTTATTGCGTGATCGCTACGATGAAGAAACCCTTATTCCTGAAGTGGAAGTGGGAGAGGTGCAAGGTTTGATTGATCAGGGCATTATTGCCGGTGGAATGATTCCGAAAATTGCTTGCTGCACCGACTTTATCAATGCCGGCGGTGTTGAAGCTAACATTATTGACGGACGTATTGAACACGCCATTCTTGTGGAATTATTTGGTGGCAAAAATGGAACAAGGTTTTATAAAAAGTAATCATTTTGCGATATTATGTCGCACTGGCACGTAAGCTATTTTAAGAAATTTGTGTAGGGGCAGGGTTTATCCCCGCCCCTACGAAAAAAATGAGGCTTCTTTGCTCATCTTACAAAGTTTAAATACTTGGTAACAGAAAAAAGCCTGTGGGCGAAATAAGGAAAAGAAAATGACAAATAATGACATCAAAAAATTAGATCATGATTATATTGCTCAAACTTATGGGCGTTTTGATTTAGCCCTTTCACACGGTAAAGGTTGCGATGTATGGGATTTTGACGGAAAGCAATATTTGGATTTTACCAGCGGTATTGGGGTAAATAGCCTCGGTTGGGCAGATGAAGATTGGTTATCTGCGGTTGTTAATCAAGCCGGTAAATTAGCACATACCTCTAACCTCTTTTTTACTGAGCCTTCGGCACAGCTTGCCAAAACATTGGTCAATACAAGCGGTCTAAAACGTGTATTTTTTGCTAATTCTGGGGCGGAAGCGAATGAAGGTGCAATCAAAACTGCTCGTAAATATAGTCACGATAAATATGGCAAAGACAGAGCAACAGTTTTAAGTTTAGTCAATTCTTTTCACGGACGGACAATTTCAACCTTAGCGGCAACAGGGCAAGATGTTTTCCATCAACATTTTTTCCCGTTCACACAAGGATTTGAGCATACACCGGCAAATGATATTCAAGCCCTTGAACAACGTTTAAAAGAAAACGATGTTTGCGCCATTATCTTAGAAGTGGTGCAAGGCGAAGGTGGCGTTTGTGCGTTAGAGGCAGACTATATGCAAGCGGTGCAACAATTATGCCAATCACAAGATATTATTTTTATTATTGATGAAGTACAAACCGGCATTGGGCGTACAGGTAGTTTATTTGCCTATCAACAATTTGGACTTCAGCCGGATATTATTACGTTAGCAAAAGGCTTGGGAGGCGGCTTGCCAATAGGCGCGTTTGTGCTAGGCGAAAAAGTAGCAAATACGCTTGGGAAAAGCGACCACGGTTCGACCTTTGGTGCAAATCCGGTAAGCTGTGCGGCGGCAAATGCGGTGCTCGCCAAAATAGATAATCACTTTTTAGCAGAAGTGAGCCGTAAAGGGGAAAAACTCCGTCAAGCCTTGGCAGATTTACCTCATGTAAAATCGGTCTCGGGGTTAGGCTTAATGCTCGGCATTGAATTTGAGGAAAACATTAAAGCCGCAGATGTGGTGGCAAAATCAATTGAAAACGGCGTTTTATTTTTAACCGCAAAAACAAAGTTGCGCTTATTACCACCGTTAATCATTAGTGATGAGCAAATTGAACATGGCATTTCAGTATTGAAAAGTGTGCTCAGCAAGATGTAATCGATTGCTTTTTCTATAATCAAAAATGGTCATCATTAAGATGACCATTTTTTTAAGAAATGTAAATAAATGATTGCCAATGAGTAAGTTTTGTAAATGAATGCAATCAAAGTACAACCGAACCTAAAATACATCTAAAATAAGAAAAATGCAATACTTTTGCATAAAATTTATTTATGAATTAAATTTTGTTCACAATTTTTTGTTATGAAAATTGTGGTTTTTTGGGGCTATTTTATTTTAGGGGTTTTACTATGAATAAAATATTCAAGGTAGTTTGGAACCATGCTACGCAAACGTTTACGGTTGTTTCTGAACTAGCTAAAAATCGAGGGAAGGTCTCTTCTCAAACAGATGAGAGAGGTGAACTTTCAACATCAAGAAGTTCAAGTGGTCAGATTTCTGGTGTTAGAGGTTTAACGCTTACTGCAATATCCTCCTTCTTTATCCTTTCAACTTTCTCACATAATGTTAATGCTGCTATTGCAATTGGGACTAATTCTGGGATATATGCGGCAACAGGCGATGGGACTACAAGTACAAGTGTTTCTAAAGGAACTACTAGTACGAATGTTTATGCTTATAACTACTATAACCCTGGTTCTAAATCTTATTCAAATAGATTAGCTGTTGAAGGGACAGGTAATACATTTTCTGATGTAAACTGGTCAGAAGGTATTGCTATTGGGCGATATACTAACGCCGTTAGCCAGACTGGTGTCGCAAGTAGTGTGGCAATTGGTGATTATGCGAATACATCAGGAGCTCTATCGGTCGCTATCGGTCCAATGGCACAAACAGGAAATATCGGCTCAGTTGCGATTGGTACTGCTTCTCTTGCTTATGGTTTTAACTCTTTAGCTATCATGCGACAATCAGCCGCAACAAGTGACTTTGCTATGGCAATGGGCTCTGCAGCATGGGCGGATGGTCGTTCAAGTGTGGCAATGGGTTCTTCAGCTACGGCGAAGGGTAAACAATCTTTCGCTTTAGGTAGTGCCGATCATGTGAATTTAGCTGGTGATCCAGGTAATGAAACATTAAGAACAAAATACGATGGTATGAATAATACCCAGTCTAATGGGGATCGTTCTTTCGCGATTGGTACATCTGCTAAAACCAATGGTAATGACTCTTTTGCATTAGGTTCAGATGCTCAAACCGGAACATTTAAGACTGAGAGAGATTCTTTTTTAAATGCAGATGTATTGAACCCGGATGTTGCGGCGCAAAGCTCATTTGCGATGGGGACAAAAGCTAGAGCATCTCAAGAACGAGCTTTCGCTTTAGGTACAACAACAAATGCGACTGGTGTTGATGCTTTTGCGCTTGGTACGAATGCAACTGCGAATCAAACAAGAAGTATTGCCTTTGGTACAAATACGACCTCAACAGGTGTCGATTCATTTGCGTTAGGGACAGAGGCAGATGCACGTGCAAATAATACCGTTGCTTTAGGTACAAATGCGACTTCAACTAAAGATAATGCTTTTGCACTTGGTACAAATGCATCTGCGACAGATTTATATGCTCTTGCACTTGGTGGAGAAGCAAAAGCATTTGGTAACGTATCTGTAGCTATTGGTGGTGCAGCTCATGCTACACAAGAAAACTCAATGGCAATTGGTCGCGAAGCTCGTTCTTATGGAAATAACTCTATTGCAATGGGTTCTTTTGCTAATGTTGCGAGTGAACGTTCTATTAGTATTGGAACTTCATCTGTAGTAAGAACAGATAAAACAGTAGCGATTGGTTCAGAAGCGTTGGTTGAACAAAATGCTAGTGGTAGTGTTGCTATTGGTGAAACATCAAAAGTTGTAAAAGGTGCTGAGAATTCTACTACGATTGGTTTTAATTCAACTGTAAGCGCTAAAAATGCGTCAGCAATTGGTGCGAAAGCGGTTGCATCTCATGAAAATGCAGTTGCATTGGGTTCAAATTCAGTAACTCGAGCTGCAACAAAAGAAACAACAGCAACAGTAAATGGTATTACTTATGGCGGATTTAGTGGTACGAATCCTTCAAGTGTAGTATCTGTTGGTAATGTTGGTGCAGAGCGTCAAATTGTAAATGTTGCTGCAGGTAAAATCTCATCAGATTCTACTGATGCAATTAATGGTTCTCAACTTTATGCGACAAATAACATTATTGGTAATGTAGCAAGTAGCATTGTAAATAACCTTGGTGGTGATGCTAAGGTAGATGGTAATGGAAATATTACTTTTAGTAACATTGGTGGAACCGGAAAAGAGACTATTCACGAAGCAGTACAAGCAGCAAAAACAGAAGTTAAAGCTGGTACAAATACTCGCGTAGAGAGTGCAAGTGCTACAGATGGTCATACAATCTACACTGTTCATGCAAATAACACTAAAGTGACTGAAGGCGAAGGTATTTCAGTTACCTCAACAACTAATGCTCAAAGTGAAACGAGCTATACAGTTGCCTTAAATGAAGACACTAAAAAACAGCTGAAAAAAGAAGAATCGGCTTCCGCAGGAAATAGTAATGTTAACGTTACGCTTAATGCTTCTAAAAATAATACAGGCGGTAACGACTATATTGTCACGTTAAATAACACATTAAATTTAACTGATGCAGGTTCTATTACTATTGGTGGAACAACTATCAATAATGATGGTTTAAAAATTACCAATGGTCCAAATATTACTTCATCAGGCATTGATGCAGGCGATAAGAAAATTACTAACGTGACAGCAGGAGATGTTTCTGTAAATTCGAAAGATGCTGTTAACGGTAGTCAGTTATACGCAACAAATCAAAATGTGACAACTATTCGTAATGAAGTTGCGAAAGGTTGGAATATCACTACATCGGGTAATACGACTACATCAAATGTAAAAGAAAATGTAGCGATGGGTGATACCGTAACCATTGATGGTGGTAACAACATTCAACTTACCCAAGAGGGTAAAAAAATTAGTATTGCAACCAGCATGACCCCGACCTTTACTAACGTAACGACGGGCAATACTGTCATGAATAATGATGGTTTAACAATCAAAGGTGGACCGAATGTTACAACATCAGGTATTGATGCTGGCAATAAAGTAATTACTAATGTATCAAACGGTAGCATTTCAGTTGATAGTAAAGATGCTGTAAATGGTAGCCAACTGTATTCTGTTAAAACTGTAGCTGATAGTGCTCTTCAATCTTTCACAACAAGCGTGAATGGTCAGAATGTAGAAACAATTAATAAAGATAATAACGATGTTGGCTTTGTTAATGGTAAAGGCACAACTGCGCGTAACGATAATAAGAATATTACTTTTGATATAAATACTACGTCATTAACTGCAGATGATAAAGGTAATGTGACTGCAGGTGATACAACGGGCGATACTTTTGTAAAAGCTGGCGATATTGCTGTAGCGATCAATAAAGCTGCTGCGGCTGCAAAAACAGAAGTTGAAGCAGGTAGTAATATTGAAGTTGCGAGTAAAACAGGTGCTAATGGTCAAACAATTTATAATGTTTCAACCTCGGCGAATCCAACGTTTACTAGCGTTACAACGGGTAATTCAGTATTGAATGACTCAGGTTTAACGATCACTGGTGGCCCAAGCATCACAAAAGATGGTGTTAATGCTGGTGATAAGAAAATTACCAATGTAACTGAAGGTAATGTGTCAGCAGACTCAAAAGATGCAGTTAATGGTAGCCAATTATATGCAACAAACCAAAATGTGACGAACATTACTAATGAAGTCGCGAAAGGTTGGAATATCACTACATCGGGTAATACTACAACTCCGGCAACAGAAGCTAAAGTTGAAATGGGTAATACGGTAACCATTGATGGTGGTAACAATATTCTTCTTACCCAAGACGGTAAAAAAATCAGTATTGCAACCAGCATGACCCCAACCTTTACTAACGTAACAACGGGCAATACTGTCATGAATAATGATGGTGTGAAGATTACTGGTGGTAAAGAGCCTGTGACGATTACTAAAGATGGTTTAAATAACGGCAATAATACCATTACTAATGTTGCTCCAGGCGCGAATGGTACGGATGCGGTAAATAAAGACCAGCTAGAAAAAGTAAATAGTACTGCATCAGCGGGTTGGAATTTAACTGTAAACAGCTCGAATAGTTCAAATGTAGCACCAAATGCGACCGTCGACTTAGCAAATAAAGATGGCAACATCATTATCACGAAAGAAGCAAACAATGTGACTTTTGGCTTAAATGATAAGTTAACGATTGGTGGTAAAGATGGCCAAAACGGTAAGATTGGTTTAGATGGCGCAAACGGTACCATTGGTTTAAATGGTAAAGATGGCGTATCTGCAAATATTACTGTTAAAGATGGCAAACCAGGCGTTGATGGTAAAAATGGTACAACTCGTATTGTTTATGAAAAAGCTGATGGCTCAACAGAGGAAGTTGCAACATTAAACGATGGGTTGATCTTTACTGGCAATAACGAAGTTCAGAATGCGCATAAACTTAACAGCGTGGTTAAAGTTGTTGGCGAAGGTGTTAATAAGGCCGTTTCTGATAGCTTCAAGAGCGCATCTGGCAACATTAATGTGAAAGCTAATGGTTCTGATACCCTTGAAATTCAGTTGAATAAAGATATCAACTTAACGACAGATGGTTCTGTAACTATTGGTGATACTGTAGTAAACCAAAATGGCGTAACTATTAAGAATGGTCCAAGTATTACCAAAGATGGTGGCGTTAATGCGGGAGATAAGAAAGTTACCAATGTCACTGCAGGTAATGTGTCAGCAGACTCAAAAGATGCGGTTAATGGTAGCCAATTATATGCAACAAACCAAAATGTAACCAATATTACTAATGAAGTTGCAAAAGGTTGGAATATTACTACATCAGGTAATACAACTAATCCAACAGTGACTAAAGTTGCGATGGGCGATACAGTGACTATTGATGGTGGTAATAACATCAATATTACTCAAACGGGCGCAAATATCAGTATTGCAACCAGCATGACCCCAACCTTTACTAACGTAACAACGGGCAATACTGTCATGAATAATGATGGTGTGAAGATTACTGGTGGTAAAGAGCCTGTGACGATTACTAAAGATGGTTTAAATAACGGTAATAACACTATTACTAATGTTGCTCCAGGCGTGAATGGTACGGATGCGGTAAATAAAGACCAGCTAGAAAAAGTAAATAGTACTGCATCAGCGGGTTGGAATTTAACTGTAAACAGCTCGAATAGTTCAAATGTAGCACCAAATGCGACCGTCGACTTAGCAAATAAAGATGGCAATATCGTTATCACGAAAGATGCAAATAACGTAACCTTTGCTTTAAACAACAATCTGACGATTGGTGGAAAAGACGGTAAGATTGGCTTAGATGGCACAAATGGTACCATTGGTTTAAATGGTAAAGATGGCGCGTCTGCAAATATTACTGTGAAAGAGGGAACTCCTGGCATCAATGGTAAAGATGGTGAAACCTTAACTCGCATTGTATATACCGATCCGAATGGTACAACACACGAAGTTGCAACCTTAGATGATGGCTTGAAATTTGCGGGTAATAAAGGTGAAACTATCGCGAAGAAATTAGGGGAAACCTTAAGTGTTGTTGGTACGCTAGCAAATGAAAGTGCCGCTTCCGCAAACAACATTCGAGTAGATAGCGAAAATGGTCAGTTAGTTGTTAAGATTGCGGAAAATCCAAGCTTTACCAGTGTTGTAACGGGTAACACCACGACGAATACTGATGGTGTGACGATTACCGGTGGCACGAATGGCACAGTAAGTGTGACGAAAGATGGCATTAATGCCGGTAATAACACGATTACCAACGTTGCTAACGGAACTATTTCTGAAAGTAGTAAAGAAGCGGTTAATGGTAGCCAGTTATATGCGACAAACCAAAATGTAACGAATATTACTAATGAAGTTGCGAAAGGTTGGAATATTACCACATCGGGCAATACCCAAAATTCGACAGACGCTAAAGTTGAAATGGGTAATACAGTCACTATTGATGGTGGTAATAACATTCAACTTACCCAAGACGGTAAGAAAATTACTATTGCAACCAGCATGACACCAAGCTTTACCACAGTAACGACGGGTAATACTGTCATGAATACTGATGGGGTAACGATTACAGGTGGAAACAAAGATACTGTAAGTCTTGGTAAAGATGGTTTAAATAACGGTAATAACACTATTACTAATGTTGCTCCAGGCGTGAATGGTACGGATGCAGTTAATAAAGATCAGTTAGATGCGGTGAATAGCACAGCATTAGCGGGTTGGAATTTAACGGTAAACGGCACAAACAGCTCGAATGTCGCTCCGAATGCAACGGTAGACTTAGCGAATAAAGATGGCAACATCATTATTACGAAAGACGCAAATAACGTTACATTTGCATTAAATGACAATATTACAATTGGTGGTCAAGGAAAAGATGGCACTGATGGTAAAGATGGTCAAATTGGTGTTGCAGGAAAAGATGGTAAAGATGGCGTCGTTATTAATGGTAACGGCACGATTGGCATCAATGGACGTGATGGTGTTGATGGCAAACCAGGTAGCAATGCAACCTTAACCGTGGTAGAAGGCAAACCAGGTATTAATGGCAAAGACGGTGACACTTTAACACGTATTGTATATACCGATCCGAATGGCACAACGCATGAAGTTGCAACCTTAGATGATGGCTTGAAGTTTAAAGGTAACACTGGCGAGACGATAGCGAAAAAATTAGGCGAAACGTTAAGCGTAGTGGGAGCTTTATCGGAGACAGCGGAAGCATCAGCAAACAATATTCGTGTAGATAATGTGAATGGTGAATTGGTTGTTAAGATTGCGGAAAATCCAAGCTTTACCAGTGTTGTAACGGGTAACACCACGACGAATACTGATGGTGTGACGATTACCGGTGGCACGAATGGCACAGTAAGTGTGACGAAAGATGGCATTAATGCCGGTAATAACACGATTACCAATGTCGCTAACGGAACTATTTCTGAAAGTAGTAAAGATGCGGTTAACGGAAGTCAGTTATATGCAACAAACCAAAACGTGACGAACATTACTAATGAAGTTGCGAAAGGTTGGAATATTACTACATCAGGTAATACTAATAACCCAGAAGTGACTAAAGTTGCGATGGGCGATACAGTGACTATTGATGGTGGTAATAACATCAATATTACTCAAACGGGCGCAAATATCAGTATTGCAACCAGCATGACCCCAACCTTTACTAACGTAACAACGGGCAATACTGTCATGAATAATGATGGTGTGACGATTACAGGTGGAAGCAAAGATACTGTAAGTCTTGGCAAAGATGGTTTAAATAACGGTAATAACACCATTACCAATGTGGCTCCAGGCGTAAATGGTACGGATGCAGTTAATAAAGATCAGTTAGAAGCGGTAAATAGCACAGCATCAGCGGGTTGGAATTTAACGGTAAACGGCACAAACAGCTCGAATGTCGCTCCGAATGCAACGGTAGACTTAGCGAATAAAGATGGCAACATCATTATTACGAAAGAGAACAATAACGTTACATTTGCATTAAATGACAATATTACAATTGGTGGTCAAGGAAAAGATGGCGCTGATGGTAAAGATGGTCAAATTGGTGTTGCAGGAAAAGATGGCAAAGATGGTGTCGTCATTAACGGTAACGGTACAATCATTGCAGGTCGTGACGGCGTAGATGGCGTAGATGGCCAAATTGGCGCGACAGGTAAAGACGGTGCATCAGTCGTATTAAACGGTAAAGATGGCTCAATCGGCTTAACCGGCCCGAAAGGTGCAGATGGTAAAGATGGCGCAAGTGCTAACATCAGCGTGAAAGACGGTGAGAAAGGCATTGCAGGAAACGATGGTAAAGACGGCGAAAGCAAGACACGAATCGTTTACGAAAAACCAAATGGTGAAACCGAAACAGTTGCGACATTAAATGATGGTCTTTACTTTACGGGCGATAATGTAAGTTCAGTGATAGCGAAAAAACTGAATGAGACATTAACGATCAAAGGTAACTTAAGCGAAGATGCAGCGGTAACCGATAAAAACTTACGTGTAGATAACGTAGATGGTGCTTTAGTCATTAAGATGGCAAAATCTTTAGCCGACTTAACGAACGCAACCTTTACTGATTCTACAAGTGGCATTACCACGGTAATTGGTGGCAATGGTACAACGATTACTGGCGGTGCGAATGGCACAGTAAGCCTCACGGATAAAGGTTTAGACAATGGTAATAACACCATTACCAATGTGGCACCGGGCGTGAATGGTACAGATGCAGTTAATAAAGATCAGCTAGAAGCGGTGAATAGCACAGCATCAGCGGGTTGGAATTTAACGGTAAATGGCACAAACAGCTCGAATGTTGCTCCGAATGCAACGGTAGACTTAGCGAATAAAGATGGCAACATCGTTATCACGAAAGACGCAAATAACGTAACCTTTGCTTTAAACAACAATCTGACGATTGGTGGTAAAGACGGCAAAGACGGTCAAATTGGCGTAAGCGGTAAAGATGGCAAAGATGGTGTCGTCATTAACGGTAACGGTACAATCATTGCAGGTCGTGACGGCGTAGATGGCGTAGATGGCCAAATTGGCGCGACAGGTAAAGACGGCGCATCAGTCGTATTAAACGGCAAAGATGGTTCAATCGGCTTAACTGGTCCGAAAGGCACGGATGGTAAAGATGGTGTAAGTGCTAATATTTCCGTGAAAGATGGCGCTAAAGGCTTAGATGGAAACGATGGTAAAGACGGTGAAAGCAAGACACGAATCGTTTACGAAAAAGCAGATGGCACAACGGAAGAAGTAGCGACGTTAAATGACGGCTTAATCTTCACAGGTAACAACGAAGTTAAGAATAATCATAAGCTTAACAGCGTAGTGAAAGTGGTAGGAGAAGGCGTAGATAAAGCGGCATCAGAAAACTTCAGTAGTGCTTCAGGTAACATTAATGTGAAAGCGAATGGCTCGGATACCCTTGAAATTCAGCTAAACAAAGATGTGAATTTAACGAAGGACGGTTCTGTCACAGTTGGTAACACTGTAGTGAATAACGAAGGTGTGAAAGTTGGTGATACATCATTAACTCAAGATGGCTTAACTATCAAAGATGGTCCAAGTATCACGAAAGATGGTATCAATGCAGGTAATAAAGTTATTACAGGCGTTGCTGATGGCGATATTTCTGCAAACTCAACTGAAGCAGTAAATGGATCACAGCTTTATACTGTTCAAGAAGCAGCTAAAGCTGCGAAGACAGAAGTTAAACAGGGTGATAATATTACTGTAACGGAAGATATTGGCGGTAATGGTCAATCTATTTATACCGTTTCGGTCAACAAAGATCTTGATTTAACTAAAGATGGTTCTGTTACTATTGGTAACACTGTAGTGAATAACGAAGGTGTGAAAGTTGGTGATACATCATTAACTCAAGATGGCTTAACTATCAAAGACGGTCCAAGTATCACGAAAGATGGTATCAATGCAGGTAATAAAGTTATTACAGGCGTTGCTGATGGCGATATTTCTGCTAATTCAACTGAAGCAATAAATGGCTCACAACTTTACAATGTGAAGAATGAGTTAACTCAGAATGCATTTGGTCTGAAAGACGAAAATGGAAAAGAAGTCATTCAAGATCTAGGTACAACGGTCTCTGTAATAGGTGATGGCAATGTGAAAACAAATGTGATCACAAAAGGAGATGGTACGAAAGCATTGGAAGTTAGTTTAGGCTCAGACATCTTAGTTGGCAAAGACGGAAAAGATGGTAAAGACGGCTCTATTGGTGTAACTGGTAAAGACGGCGCATCAGTCGTATTAAACGGCAAAGATGGTTCAATCGGCTTAACTGGTCCGAAAGGCACGGATGGTAAAGATGGTGTAAGTGCTAATATTTCCGTGAAAGATGGCGCTAAAGGCTTAGATGGAAACGATGGTAAAGACGGCGAAAGCAAGACACGAATCGTTTACGAAAAAGCAGATGGCACAACGGAAGAAGTAGCGACGTTAAATGACGGCTTAATCTTCACAGGTAACAACGAAGTTAAGAATAATCATAAACTTAACAGCGTAGTGAAAGTGGTAGGAGAAGGCGTAGATAAGGCGGCATCAGAAAACTTCAGTAGTGCTTCAGGTAACATTAATGTGAAAGCGAATGGCTCGGATACCCTTGAAATTCAGCTAAACAAAGATGTGAATTTAACGAAGGACGGTTCTGTCACAGTTGGTAACACTGTAGTGAATAACGAAGGTGTGAAAGTTGGTGATACATCATTAACTCAAGATGGCTTAACTATCAAAGATGGTCCAAGTATCACGAAAGATGGTATTGATGCCGGAGATAAGAAAATCACTAACGTAGCAGCTGGTAACGTTTCTGCATCTTCTAAAGACGCTGTAAATGGAAGTCAGTTATATGCAACAAACCAAAATGTAACTAACAATACAAATGCTATTAATAACGTTACAACCACAGTAAACAAAGGATGGTATGTTACAACCTCTGGTAATACGGAGACATCCAATGTGAAAAGTAATGTTAAGATGGGTGATACTGTTACAATTGATGGTGGTAAGAACATTAAAGTTAAACAGTCTGGTAATACAGTATCTGTAGCTACTGTTGATGACCCATCATTTAATAGTGTTACAGTCGGTGGCAATAATGGTGTAAATATTTCTTCAACCGAAGCTAAAGACGGTGTGAAAGAGTTAAGCGTTGGTTCTACGAATGCTCCTACTCGAGTAACAAATGTAGCTGCTGGTGTGAGAAATACAGATGCCGTTAATGTTGGTCAGTTAAAAGGTGTTGTAAACAATATTGATAACAAAGTGAATAATATGAATAAGGACTTGAAAGCTGGTATAGCAGGTGCTATGGCTGCAGGAAACTTATATCATGCAACTATTCCAGGTAAATCTATGGTAGCAGCAGGTGTTGGTACCTATAAAGGACAAGCTGCGTTATCTGTTGGTTACTCTCGTTTATCTGACAATGGTAAAACAGGTGTTAAAGTATCATTTAATACTGATTCTCGAGGCGGTGTAGGTGCTGCTGCGAGTGTTGGATACCAATGGTAAACTGACTTTTGAATAGTTAATACTATTTAATCTTTAAGAGCTAAGTTTAAACTAGAACTTAGCTCTTTTTTTATTATCAATTAGCAAGGTATTCTTATATATAATAAAGACCTTCTTATAAAAGAAGGCCTTTATTACTTTTAGGGATTTTGATTGATCGTTTAATATTAATTGTAAAAAATAATATTGAATTTAATTATTTAGTTTGAAGATTCTTGCATAAATTTAACCGCTTGTTTAACCATAGATGTTGAGCCGGTAAAGAAAGGAACTCGTTGGTGTAGCTCCGTCGGTTTAATATCTAAAATTGGATTTATTCCATCGGTTGCCATACCGCCGGCTTGTTCGGCTAAGAATGCGATTGGATTACCCTCATATAATAAGCGGAGTTTACCTTTCGGATAAACGGTTGAAGTTGGATAAATATAAATCCCACCTTTTAATAAATTACGGTGGAAATCAGATACTAATGAACCAATATAGCGTGAAGAATAAGGGCGTTTAGTCTCTTTATCGCTTTCTTGGCAGTATTTAATAAAGCGTTTGACACCTTGTGGGAAGGTAACGTATTGTCCTTCATTGATCGAATAATATTTTCCTTCTTCAGGCATTTTTAGATCTGGATGAGAGAGAATAAATAAACCGAGAGATGGATCGTAAGTAAAGCCATTCACACCGTTACCGGTTGTATAAACCAGCATAGTAGAAGAACCATAGGTAACATAGCCTGAAGCAACTTGTTTACGTCCTTCTTGTAAAAAGTCCTCCATGGTAACGGGGGTTCCAATGGGTGACACGCGTTTATAAATAGAGAAGATGGTTCCAACGGAAACATTGACATCAATGTTGGAAGAGCCATCAAGAGGATCTGTCATCAGGATATATTTAGCATTGCGTCCACGTTCATTATCAAATGCAACAAAACTATCGTCTTCCTCAGAAGCAAAACCTGCCACATCTTCACGAGCAATCAGTGCTTTTTTCATGGTTTCGTTAGCGAATACATCTAATTTCATTTGGGCTTCGCCTTGAATATTTTCAGAACCTGCTACGCCTAAAATATCTTGGCTTAAACCCGCACGGTTAATTTCTCGATGAATAATTTTTGCGGCAAGGCGGATAGAAGAGAGGATGCCACTGAGTTCCCCTTTCGCTTCGGGGTATTCAGCTTGTTTTTCAATAATAAATTCACCTAGTGTTTTCATAGTACATTCCTTTTATTATGTTAAGTTAGAGAATTGTTAAATTATTATAGAGGGGAATAGAGATTAGCTCTAATGAGAGATGGTAATTTTGTGAAGTAGATCACAAATTTTATGATGTAGAATGTAATATAAAAAATGAGAGAGAGGTTAGTCATACCTTTCGCTCATTTTCTAGAGAATACTGAGAATTAACTAATTAACCCTAATTCATAAACCACAAAAAGCAGTGTGAAGGCAGTTAAATAAGTTAAACCAACAACGGCTAACCAGAATAAACCGCCTTTAACACGGTGTTCTCCTTTTAATACAAGAGAGAAGTTTAACCATGCAAAAATTGGGGTAGAAACGAATGAACAAATCATCGCAAATGTGAGCATTTTTGCTACATCACTCATAAATGCGGTAATAATGATAATGCCGATAGCGGATGTGACGGTCATCCAAATATTTAAACTTGCCACAGAGCTTTCTTTTCTACGCAAAATTAAACGTAGTGCTTCATTATTCGCACGTGAATAGCCATCAATTACGGTAATCGTTGTGCCAAACATACACATAAATGCAATTAAGGCGATAAGTAGTTTAGACCAGTCTCCGATTGCAAAAGAGTACATTTTAATTAACTGGGCAATATATTTTACGCCTGCTTGTTCAACCACTTCGCCTGAGCCATATTGTACGATTGCACCTAAAGCTAAGAATATGATTGCTAGAATTGCTGTGCCGATAAAGCCTACGTTAAAGTCGAAGATGCCATCTTCAAAACTCACTTTACTTAAACGGCGTTTTGCGACCACCCACATAGAGTTGATTGCTGAAATTTCAATTGGTGCCGGCATCCAACCCATTAACGCAACGATAAAGCCTAAAGAAGCAAGATTCCAAGGGCTTGGTTCTACAAAGTCTGGTGCAATTTGTACGCCACCTTTGATCGCTGCAATCACAACCGCAGAAACGGTAGAAATGGTTAATGCGATCATAATCCATTTAGAGAGCTTATCTAGGAATTTGTATTGCCCGAGCAGTAAAATTCCCCAGGTAACAATAATAATGATGGTACTTGCAGTTGAAATACTGAGATCGATGCTTAACCCTAGAGCAGAAATGATGAATTTTAAAATCGCCGCAGTAACAATACCAACTGCTGCGGTATTGATCATGGCAGCAATTACGTTAAGAATAAAGAATACAACAAGATAGATATTCCCTTTTTCTTGATAGCCTTCTAACAAGGTTTTATTTGATCCTAGTGTATATTGCACACCAAAGCGGAAGAACGGATATTTAAAGAGATTGGCTAAAATAATGATAATCGCTAATTGCCAGCCGTAAATTGCCCCAGCTTGTGTTGAGGCAACAATATGTGAGCCACCAACCGCTGCAGAAGCCATTAAAATTCCCGGCCCCATTGCTTTAAATTTAGAAGTCCAACTCGATGATTGTTCTATTTCTTGAGTCATAAAAAGTTCCTTTAAATTAGAAAATTATTTGAATAAAATTGATTGTAATCAATAATAAAAGAAAAAAATAGCGTTATTTTAAGATTTTTTAGCATTTTAATCTGTGCTTGTAATTATTTTATAATGTTTTTGAGATTGTATTGAAGTATAATGCTGTATTTTGTAGTTTGGTTGGTTTATTGTGCTGATATGTTTTGGGGTGAAAAGAATTTTATAAAATAAAAAAGAGGCTAAAACATTTCTGCTTTAGCCCCTAGTCTTTTGTCTTTCTATTGCAATACTTTTTCGACTTTCTCAAATAAATCTCGAGCAAGGTTATCTAAGTTTTTCAGACGTTCAAGCCCTCGTTTCATCAGCGTTTGACGTTGATTATCATAGCGCGAAAGTTTAATCAGAGGTTCAATTAAACGAGAAGCCACTTGAGGATTGCTTTCATTTAATTTGATTAACATATCTACTAAGAAGCGGTATCCAGAGCCGTCTGCATTATGGAATGCTTTTGGGTTTTGGCTTGCGAAAGATCCAACTAACGAGCGAATGCGGTTTGGGTTATTGATGTTAAAGCTACGATGCTCAAGTAACCCTTGTACAATTTCAAGGACATTTTCATCAGGTCTTGTTGCTTGAAGTGCAAACCATTTATCCATCACTAAACCATCTTGATGCCATTTTTCTTCGAAATCGGCTAATAATTCATCTCGACATTCTAGCTCTGCTTTTGTTGCTGCAGAGAGTGCAGCAAGTGTATCAGTCATATTATCGGCAGTGGCATAATGTGCTTTAACCAATTCTTCGCCACGATCAGTAAATGCCAAATAAGATAAGCATACATTTCTTAAAGCACGTTTTGCCATATCTTCAGCATTGACTTGGTATGCGCCACATTCATTAATATGATAAAGTTGAACAAAATTCGTTTCAAAATGTGCAGCGATAGACTCAAGCAAATACTCTCTCACTTTAGCAATACCAATTGGATCGATATTTTTGAATAGCTCTGCAAACTCTGTTTCTTTTGGTAACGTCAGCATCAATGCCGTTAATTGAGGATCGGTTACATTATTGAGCAACATCGCCAGTGCATCGGCAAATTTCTCTGAGAATTGGAGTAATTCACCTTGTTGTAAGCGGGCTAAATTTTCTTTTAATTCATTATTAAATAGGGTTTGAATAGCATCCCAACGAATAAAATCATTATCCGCAAATTTTAATAATGCAATAAGTTGCTCGGCTGAATAATCAAAGTCTAAACGTACAGGTGCAGAGAAATCCCCTAATAGTGCTGGAACAGGGCGTTCATTTACATGATGAAACTCAAACGTTTGTTGTTCTTGCGTGACATTTAATATCTCATTAATGCTTTCATTTTGGTAAATAAGTGGAATTTTTTGACCGCTTGTTTCGCCAATTAATGCAACTTTTAACGGAATATGTAAATTTAATTTTTCGAGCTGATCCGCTGTTGAAGGTGTATGCTGGGTTACGTGTAATCGATAAATTTGGCGAGCTGCATCGTATTCATCGCTTACTGTTAATTCAGGCGTACCTGATTGGCTATACCAACGGCGGAATTGTGTTAAATCAATGCCTGAAGCGCGTTCCATTGAGGAGACAAAATCTTCACAGGTTGCCGCTTTGCCATCATTTTCTTGAATATAAAGCTGCATGCCTTGTTGGAATTTTTCTTCGCCAAGTAGCGTATGTAACATACGGATAACCTCAGCCCCTTTTTCATAGACGGTTACCGTATAGAAGTTATTCATCTCAATCACTTTTTCAGGGCGGATGGGGTGTGCCATTGGGCTGGCATCTTCGGCAAATTGAACAGCTCTTAATAAGCGAACGTCTTCGATACGCTTAGCAGGACGAGACCATAAATCAGACGTAAATTCTTGATCACGGAAAACGGTTAAACCCTCTTTTAAACTTAATTGGAACCAATCACGACAAGTTACTCGATTTCCTGTCCAGTTATGGAAGTATTCGTGTGCAATCACACTTTCAATATCTAAATAATCGGTATCGGTTGCTGTTTCCGGTTTAGCCAAGACAAATTTAGAGTTAAAAATATTTAGCCCTTTATTTTCCATTGCTCCCATATTAAAGAAATCCACCGCAACGATCATATAAATATCTAGGTCATATTCTAAGCCGAAGCGTTCTTCATCCCATTTCATTGAGCGTTTTAAACTTTCTATTGCCCACGAAGCACGATCTAAATTACCTCGATCTACATAGATCTCTAATGCAACTTTACGTCCGCTTTTGGTAATGAAATAGTCGGTAAGTAAGTCAAAATCGCCAGCAACCAATGCAAATAAATAGCTTGGTTTAAAGAAAGGGTCTTCCCATTCAACCCAATGGCGCCCGTCAGTTAAATCGCCTTGTGCAATTCGGTTACCGTTAGAAAGTAAGAACGGGTATTTTGCTTTATTAGCGGTAATTTTTGTTCGATATTTTGCAAGAACATCAGGACGGTCTAACATATAAGTAATTTGGCGAAAGCCTTCTGCCTCACATTGAGTACAAATTGCATCACCAGATTGGTATAGACCTTGTAAGGAAGTATTTTGCGCAGGATTTAAACCGGTTTCAATTTGTAGTTCAAATTGATCTGCAACAGCCGAAACGTCAATAGTTAAAGACTCATTGTCTTTTTCAACGTTTGAATAAGGCTCTCCATTGAGTTTTAACGATAAAAAATCAAAGCTATGCCCATCTAAACGTAAATGGGTTGCGCCTTCCACTTTACGTTCAACCTTTAATGTTGAAGTCACAAAAGTGCGATCTGCATCTAATTGAATATCTAATGAGATATCTGTGATAGTAAACTCTGGTGCTCGGTAATCTTTTCTAAACTTAGCTTTAGGCTGCATAACGTCTTCCTTAGTCTTTTTGTATCTAGGTGGGGATTTCTTAACCATCAAAAAATAGCAGTCATTGTACTAGAATAATTGCAAATTTTCATATAAATCTTATGCCAAGTGTAAGCTAAATTTGAAAGGAATTTTAAGGTAAGTGAGGAGGATTAAAGCAAAAAGCCTTATTAAAATAACAAGGCTTTTGCGAGAAATGATTAAACTTCGGTTAAATCAAGATTTTTTGTTTCTTTTGAGGCGAATAATGCAAGTAGTGTAATAAGAGCATTTATTGCTAGATAGATACCGACACCCATTAAGCCGTACGCTGCATTGATTTTAATTGCAAATGTTGCAGCAATGGTTGCACCAACAATAGAAGCAAAATTATATGCTAAAGATGCACCGGAGTAGCGCACTTCAGTTGGGAATAATTCTGGTAATAATGCTGCCATTGGACCAAATGTCATTCCCATAAAAATCATACCAACGACTAAGAATGCAAAAACCGTTAGTGGAGTACCGTTTCCAAGGAATACTGGCATTAATAAACCAAAAATACCAATACCGGTGGTTACATAAATTAACCATTTACGGCGACCAATTTTATCAGCGTAAACACCAGATATACTGATAAAAATACCGAATACGATAGCGCTTAATAGAAGTAAACCGGTGAAAGTATTAGATGGAATACCTAAGCCCATAGGGTGCCCTGCTTCAGAAAGCGTTGGTGCACTTTTTGAGTAAATTTGAGCAAATGCAGTCATGATATAGAATAAAACATAGGTTGCCGTCATGATGAAGGTACCAATAATCAACGGTTTTAAGTGATTTTTAAATACTTCACTTACTGGTGCAGCATGTTTTTTACCTTTTTCTTCCGCTTCTTTAAATACATGACTTTCATGTAAGCTAATACGAACATATAGTCCTACCGCAACGAGTACAACGGAAGAGACGAATGGAATACGCCATGCCCATTCTACTAGCGCTTCTTTTCCATAATAGTAGCTCACTAAAAAGAAAGCACCATTTGCTAAAAATAAACCAATCGGGGCTCCTAATTGTGGGAAGGTACCATACCAAGCACGTTTACCATCTGGGGCATTTTCAGTTGCCACTAATGCAGCACCTCCCCATTCACCACCTAAACCGATACCTTGTCCGATACGGCATAAGCAGAGCAAAATGGTTGCCCAGATACCAATACTCTCATAATTTGGTAATAAACCGATAGTTACGGTTGAACCGCCCATCAATAATAATGATGCGACTAAGGTTTTTTTACGACCAATTTTATCGCCGAAATGCCCAAAAAGAGCAGAGCCGATAGGGCGAGCAAAAAAGGCAAGGGCAAGAGTTGAAAGTGAAAGAAGCTCATTTGAAACAGGATCATCGCTATTAAAAAACTGTGTATTGAAGACTAATACAGCAGCGGCAGCGTAAATATAGTAATCAAAAAACTCAATGGCTGTCCCCACCATGGCTGCAATCGCCACTTTATGAGGATTATTTCTTAAAGTATGTTGTGTCATATTTAAATATTCCAAATATCCGAAAAAGAGCCTGAACATTAGCATTTTGAAAAAGAGAAAACAACTTTATAAGCCAAGCAATTTTCTTTTTTAATAGTGTTATTCTCTTTTGTTTTGTTGTAATTTAGATTTTTGTACTGTTTTTTATCTTTTGTTGAACTTTTAAACCATTTCTAAACAATGAAACATTCATTAAATTTTTTTACTAAATTTATTTTTTTCGCATATAAAATGCTCAAATTCCACATGATAGAAATTTTTGCAACCCATCTTTAGAGCGAGTACAATTCCTTCATTTGCAACATTTCGGATAAATCAAACCGCTTGTATGTCATTTGAATTTCAATTTCGTCTGCCGAAAGCGGACAGCACACATCAAGATCATCAAACTTTAGGTAACTTAATCGGGCATTCTGATATCCTTGCGATTGTGCAGGCAAGCCAGCAATTTCAAGGCTTGACTGTCGTTGTTACGCCTGATACCCGTACGGCGTTGCGGTTGGAAAAAAGTTTGCCGAGCTTTACTAAACTGCCTGTACAGCTTTTTCCTGACTGGGAAACCTTGCCTTACGACAACTTTTCGCCCCATCAAGATATTATTTCCGCCCGTTTATCTGCGTTATTTCAGTTGCAACAAGGACAGAAGCAGATTTTCCTGTTGCCAATCAACACCTTATTACAAAAAGTCTGTCCGCCGAGTTATTTGGCAAACAATGTATTGTTGATTAAAAAAGGCGACCGTTTTTCGATTGAGAAATTACGCTTACAGCTGGAAAATGCTGGTTATCGAGCGGTGGAACAAGTGCTGGAATATGGCGAATATGCGGTGCGAGGGGCATTGCTCGACCTTTATCCGATGGGAGCAAATTCCCCTTATCGTTTGGACTTTTTTGATGATGAAATCGACACGATCCGCACCTTTGATGTGGATAATCAACGTACCATTGAGCAGATTGATGAAATCAATTTATTGCCAGCCCACGAGTTCCCGACAGATAGCAACGGGATCGAGTATTTTCGTGGTAAGTTCCGTGAACAATTTGGTGAAATTCGCCGTGAACCTGAACATATTTACCAACAGGTGAGCAAAGGCATTTTGAATGCAGGGATTGAATACTGGCAACCGCTCTTTTTTGAACAAATGGCGAGCTTGTTTGATTATCTGCCTGAACAAACGTTGTTTATTACCTTTGCCGATATTCAGCAAAAAGCCGAGCAATTTCAACAAGATACCGCAAGACGTTATGAAAGTCGCCGTGTCGATCCGATGCGACCGCTACTTCCACCTGAACAGCTTTGGTTCAATATCGATCAGATTAACCAACAGCTAAAAGGCTATCCACGTTTAACTTTAACTAACGAGAAAGTCCGCAGTTCGGCGGCGAAGCAGAACGCCAACCTTGAGCCGTTGCCTGACATTGCGGTGCAATCCAACCAAAAAGAACCTTTTGCCTCTTTTTTACAGTTTCAACAGAAATTTAAGGGGCAAATTCTCTTTTCGGTGGAAACGGAAGGCAGACGGGAAACCTTGCTGGAGCTACTGGCACCGCTAAATATCAAGCCAAAGCAAGTGAAGCAACTGTCTGAGAGCAATTCGTCAATTTCTTTGCTAATTTCACCGCTTGACCAAGGGTTTATTATTGAAACAAGCGGTCAAAAACTGGCGATAATTTGCGAAACGGATCTGTTAGGCGAGAAAGTACAGCAAAGTCGCCGACAAGAGAAAAGCCGTAAAACTGTTAATCCCGATACCTTGATCCGCAACCTTGCCGAGCTGAAAATCGGGCAAGCGGTGGTGCATTTGGAAAATGGCGTGGGGCGTTATGGCGGTTTAACCACCCTTGATGCAGGCGGTATTAAGGCGGAATACCTTGTGTTGCATTATGCCAACGATGCCAAACTTTATGTGCCAGTGGCTTCGCTCCATTTAATTAGCCGTTATATCGGCGGAACGGACGAAAATGCTCCGTTACATAAACTGGGATCGGAAGCTTGGGCGAAAACTCGCCAAAAAGCGGCGGAGAAAATTCGTGATGTAGCGGCGGAGTTGCTTGATGTCTATGCGAAACGTGAATCGCAAAAAGGCTTTGCGTTCGAGTATGATCGAGATGCGTTCGTGCAATTTAGCAACACTTTCCCGTTTGAAGAAACCGAAGATCAGAAAACGGCGATCAATGCGGTGATTAGCGATATGTGCTTGCCGAAAGCGATGGATCGCCTTGTGTGTGGCGATGTCGGCTTTGGTAAAACCGAAGTGGCAATGCGAGCGACCTTCTTGGCGGTAATGAACCATAAACAAGTGGCGATCCTTGCTCCGACAACCTTGTTGGCACAGCAACATTTTGAGAATTTTAAAGATCGTTTTGCTAA
Organism: Actinobacillus porcitonsillarum; assembly: GCF_003101015.1. Lineage (NCBI taxonomy): Bacteria > Pseudomonadati > Pseudomonadota > Gammaproteobacteria > Pasteurellales > Pasteurellaceae > Actinobacillus > Actinobacillus porcitonsillarum. The sequence goes on from NZ_CP029206.1 coordinate 1,226,246, forward strand.
TTATCCGATCAATGTGGAAGTGCTTTCCCGTTTCAAAACCGCCAAAGAGCAGAAAGAGATTTTGGCAAAAGTGGCGGACGGCAAGGTCGATATTTTGGTCGGCACGCATAAATTATTGCAAGAAGATGTTCAGTTCAAGGATCTCGGCTTGCTGGTGATTGACGAAGAACACCGCTTCGGCGTGCGTCAAAAAGAGCGAATTAAGCAACTGCGAGCCAACATTGATATTCTCACGCTCACGGCAACACCAATTCCAAGAACGCTCAATATGGCGTTGAACGGAATGCGAGATCTGTCGATTATCGCCAGTCCGCCGGCTCGTCGTTTGTCGATCAAAACCTTTGTGCGACAAAGCGATGATACGGTAATCAAAGAAGCGATTTTGCGTGAAATTCTGCGTGGCGGACAAGTGTATTATCTGCATAATGATGTGGCGACCATTGAAAATACCGCCCAACAGCTTGCCGAACTGGTGCCGGAAGCTCGTATTGTGATCGGGCACGGGCAGATGCGAGAGCGTGAGTTGGAACGGGTTATGTCCGATTTCTACCACCAGCGTTTTAATCTGCTGGTTTGCTCAACCATTATTGAAACAGGGATTGACGTGCCGACTGCCAATACCATTATTATTGAACGAGCGGATAAATTCGGCTTGGCACAGCTACACCAACTGCGTGGGCGTGTCGGACGTTCGCACCACCAAGCCTATGCCTATATGCTAACCCCACCGCCAAAAATGCTGACCAAAGATGCACAGCAACGGCTTGAAGCGATGAGTAGCATTGATAACCTTGGGGCTGGCTTTGTGCTGGCGACCCACGATCTTGAAATTCGTGGAGCGGGTGAACTGCTGGGGAGCGAACAGAGCGGACAGATTGAGAGCTTAGGTTTCTCACTCTATATGGAACTGCTTGAAAATGCGGTCAAAGCCTTGCAAGAAGGGCGTGAGCCTACTTTAGACGAAATTACCCAACAGCAAGTGGATATTGAATTACGCGTGCCTGCGTTACTGCCTGATGATTATCTGCCTGATGTTAATATGCGTTTGTCGTTCTATAAACGGATTGCCAGTGCAGAGAGTGATGAAGCCTTAAAAGATCTGAAAATCGAGCTGATTGACCGCTTCGGCTTACTGCCGGAAGCCACGAAAAACCTGTTCCAAATTACCCAATTACGCCATTTGGCAAAAGGATTACAGTTGAAAAAAGTCGATGCAGGGATCAACGGCGGTTATCTTGAGTTCAAACCAACCGCAACGCCTGATCCGATGAAGTTCTTAAAACTAATCCAAGCGGATAAAAATGTCTATAAATTTGATGGTCCGTTGAAGTTCCGCTTTACCAAGCCAATGGAACGGGCGGAAGATCGTTTGGCATTTGTGGCGGAGTTGATTGAAGGATTGGCTAAGTCTTAACTTGTACGATATTGCTTAACATTTATTAACAGTAGGAATTTTTTATGGCGAAATTGAGCAGCCCGATTAAAATTGTCTTTTTTGATATTGATGAAACTTTATACTATAAAAAAGAAGTACGAATTCCCCGTTCTATTTCTGAACAAGTGCTTCCGAAACTGCGTGCGAACGGGATTATTCCTGCGATTGCAACCGGCAGGGCTTATGGTGCTTTTCCTGAGGCTCTCAAGCCGCTGATGAATGAAAACGGCTTTGAGCTTTTTGTTACCATTAATGGGCAATATAACCTTTATCGTGATCAAATTATTAGTGAATATCCACTAACAAAAGAACGAATTGAGCGCATTTTAGTGAAACTGAAAGCTCTCGATATTGAATATGCATTTGTTACGGCGGAAGAAATTGCGGTCTCCCGTAATACGCCAGAAGTTGAAGAATCGTTGCGCCCGATAAAAGCCGATTATATTGTTGATCCTGATTTTTATTTATCACACACCGTTATTCAACTCTTAGCCTTTTTCCCACAAGAGAGAACGGAAGAGGTTGTTGCCTCGGGTGTGTTAGAAGATGATTTGAAAGAAGTTCGCTGGCATAAGTATTCTGTTGATTTACTGAATAAACAGAATTCTAAAGCACGAGGAATTCAAGATGTGCTTCACTATTTCGGTTTTAGCCCTGAAAATGCGATGGCATTTGGTGATGGGTTAAACGACTTAGAAATGATTTCAGCCGTGGGCTTTGGTGTTGCAATGGGTAATGCAGAGGTGGAATTAAAATCTGTGGCGGATTATGTTACCTTACCGATTGAGCAAGACGGTATTTTAGTTGCTTTGCAAAAATTGGGAATAATTTAACCGCTTGAAAACTGCTTTAGCAAGCGGTTCGATTTGTTTGATCTCTTGCGAATTTTGGCAGAACAGTATGGCGGTTTAACTTTTAAGCAAATAAAACCAGTGTTTTAATTTTTATTTGACAAACAAGGGAATTGCAATAAAATACGCCACGAACAAAACGTCATCTCTCCATAACGTTTTAAGCGGGAATAGCTCAGTTGGTAGAGCACGACCTTGCCAAGGTCGGGGTCGCGAGTTCGAGCCTCGTTTCCCGCTCCATTTTATAGATAGCACCGAAAGGTGCTTTTTTTTATTCTGATTCCTCTGGCTAACTTATATTCTATTTAGATGATTTTTATTCAATCAGTTAAAGGTTAAGAAAAAAGTTCTTGCAGAATTCTATCAGAACAAATATCATATACCTCGTTGTTTGGTACTACTAAGTATCAATCAAAAATTCAATGTTATATTGATGCCCGAGTGGCGGAATCGGTAGACGCAAGGGATTTAAAATCCCTCGCCTTTCGGGGCGTGCCAGTTCAAGTCTGGCCTCGGGCACCATTTAATTATCTATGCGGGAATAGCTCAGTTGGTAGAGCACGACCTTGCCAAGGTCGGGGTCGCGAGTTCGAGCCTCGTTTCCCGCTCCATTCTAAAATGATAGCACCATGAGGTGCTTTTTTTATACCTAAAAATCTTATATTAAATAATTGTTTCAAGTATTTAAAAACAAAAAAAACCGAGATTTAATCTCGGCTCTTTAATATTAATGTTTTTGCTTCAGTGTATTTAAGGCAGTTAATCCTTTATCACAACTTTTTTGCTGTAGATCAGATTCCATTTTAGCAATTTGTTGTTTAGTTGTTGATAACTTACTTTTTAATTTTGCAACTTGAGTATGGGTACCAGGTTGTCTCTCAGCATCTCGAATAAGTGTATCTGCGACACTAAACATTTTTTTACACTGTTCTGTTAGTTTTGTTGCCGGTGTTTTTCCAATATTAAGGGATGATGTTTTTACCGCTGCATTTACATTTAAACTAAACAACATGATAAAACTAACAGGAAGTAATGTGATAAAAAACTTTTTAAGCATGTTTTTACCTTTTTCAGTTATAGTTAAAATCTATGGTGTAGATGTGATGTGTAACAAATTTTGCGAAGCGTAGCACGGTTTAGGTAAATTGTCAGCATTAAATGAGTAAAAAATCATTTTATTTTTTTGAGTTTGCTCAAAAAATAAAAAGAAAAAATAAAAAATTGCTTAAAAAGTTGTTTTTTATTTTTTTAGAAGTTAAAAAAAGTCAATAAAGTTTTAACAATACTATTAAGAGGTTAAATTGATGTTAAATTCTGCTGTTTTTTATTTTTATGTTTAAAGGTAGAATACGTTCCTGAAACTTTATTGTACCTATTGTAAGGGAGTACTTTTGCGTTAGGTCAAAGTTTTATGGGGGGATTATTCGAAGATTTTCGAATAATATATTCATGCATATTATTAAGTAAGAGGTTTGAGATGTTAGACTTTGTAGAACTCTCACGTTTGCAGTTTGCTTTAACTGCACTCTATCACTTCTTATTTGTGCCGCTTACATTAGGCCTTTCTTTCGTACTTGTTGTGATGGAAACGCTTTATGTAACCACAGGTAAAGAAGTATATAAAGATATGACTAAATTCTGGGGTAAATTATTTGGTATTAACTTTGCTTTAGGGGTGACTACCGGTATTACTATGGAATTCCAATTCGGAACCAACTGGTCATATTATTCTCACTATGTAGGAGATATTTTTGGTGCACCACTAGCTCTTGAAGGGTTAATGGCGTTCTTCTTAGAATCAACATTCGTTGGTTTATTCTTCTTTGGGTGGGATCGTTTATCTAAGAAGAAACATTTATTAGCAACATACTGTGTTGCATTCGGCTCAAATTTCTCTGCAATGTGGATTTTGGTTGCAAATGGTTGGATGCAAAACCCTGTGGGTTCTGAATTCAATTTTGAAACCATGCGTATGGAAATGACAAGCTTCTCAGATCTTGTTCTTAATCCTGTAACCCAAAGTAAATTTTTACATACAATCACTGCTGGCTACACTTGTGGTGCGATTTTTGTATTAAGTATTAGCGCATACTATATTTTAAAAGGTCGTGATTTAGGGTTTGCTAAACGTTCATTCTCTGTAGGTGCAAGTTTTGGCTTATTTGCTATCCTTGCAGTTCTCCTTATGGGCGATGAGTCTGGCTATGAAATCGGTAAAGCACAGCCTGTAAAACTAGCAGCAATGGAAGCTGAATGGGAAACCCATCCTGCTCCTGCCGCATTCAATGCGATTGCGATCCCAAATTCAGAAGCTCGTACAAATGAATTTGCAATTCAAATTCCTTACTTAGGCGGTGTGATTGCTACTCGTTCTTTTGATACAGAAATTAAAGGTTTAAATGATATTCGTAAAGAGAACGTAGAGCGTGTTCGTAATGGTGCAACTGCGGTTGTATTATTAGAAAAATTACGCTCAGGAAACTATACGGAAGAAGAGAAAACAGCCTTTAAAGCAGTACAAAAAGACTTAGGCTTTGGCTTGTTGTTAAAACAATATGTAAATGATGTAACGACAGCAACAGAAGAGCAAATTATCAAAGCGGCAGATGCAACAATTCCAAATGTGGGACCTAACTTCTGGGCATTCCGTTTAATGGTTGGTTCAGGTATGTTAATGTCCGTGATTATTGGATTAGCATTCTTCTTTAACTACCGTGGTACAGTGGGTAAAAATAAATTGTTCCTTAAAGCGGTATTATGGTCAATGCCATTACCATGGATTGCAATTGAATCAGGTTGGTTCTTAGCTGAATATGCTCGTCAGCCTTGGGCAGTATATGAAATTTTACCAACAGGTATTTCAGCATCAAATTTAACAACGGGAGAATTATGGCTCTCAATTGGTTTACTCTGTGGTTTATACACAGTATTCCTTGTTGTTGAAATGTATTTAATGTTCAAATATGGTCGCCTTGGACCAAGTTCATTAAAAACTGGTAAATACTACTTTGAACAATCTGCGAAATAAGAGGAATAGACTATGTTAGATTATGAAGTTCTCCGCTTTATTTGGTGGATCTTAATTGCGGTATTGTTAATTGGTTTTGCGATTACTGATGGCTTTGATATGGGCGTTTTAAATCTTTTACCAGTCATTGGTAAAAGTAACACAGATCGCCGAATCATGATTAACTCTATTGCTCCTCACTGGGATGGTAACCAAGTCTGGTTATTAACAGGTGGTGGTGCGATTTTTGCAGCATGGCCAACTGTATATGCAACGTCTTTCTCAAGTTTTTATCTTGCGATGGTACTTGTTCTTGCTGCATTATTCTTCCGTCCGGTTGGTTTTGAATACCGTGCAAAAATTGATTCACCAAAATGGCGTAATGCTTGGGACTGGGCTTTATTCGTTGGTGGCTTCGTTCCGTCATTAATTTTTGGTGTAGCATTTGGTAATTTACTACAAGGTTTACCTTTTGAATTCAACCAAATTAATCAAGTGCAATACACAGGTAGCTTCTTCGGTTTATTAAATCCGTTTGCATTACTTTGTGGTGTGGTAAGTTTAGCTATGCTTACAGCACAAGGTGCTACTTGGTTACAAATGAAAACAACGGCAGATTTGCGTAATCGTGCAAGAGCATGGGCACAACTTTCTGCAGGCGTTGCACTTGTTGCATTCGTATTAGCGGGTGTATGGTTATACTTTAAAGATGGCTTTGTATTAACGAGTGCTTTAGATCATCATGCACAATCGCTATTAACAAATAAAACCGTAAGTGTTGAAAGTGGTGCATGGTTTAAGAATTATGCCGAAATGCCTGTATTATGGGTAGTACCTGCAATCGCAGTATTAGGTGCTTTATTGACTATTTTGGCATCTAAAGCGAATCGTTCAGGCTTTGCTTTCTTTAGTTCATCATTGATGCAAATTGGTGTTATTGTAACAGCGGCTGTATCTATGTTCCCATTTGTAATGCCTTCTATTTCTCACCCGGAAATGAGCTTAACTATTTGGGATGCGACAGCAAGCCATAATACTTTAACTATTATGTTCTATGCAGCATGCTTCTTTGTACCAATTGTATTGCTATATACAATTTGGTCATACATCAAAATGTATGGTCGTCTTGATGCTAAGTTCATTGAAGACAACAATAGTACAGCATACTAAGGAAATATTATGTTTTATTTAACGTGGTTCTTCGGCATGTTCCTTGCTATCTATTTTGCTGTATTTATGACAGTTAAAATTGAAAAAACAGGTAAATTTGACGAATAGGTTGTAATAGAATGATTAACTCACTCTATTCATTAACAAGAAAGGGCTGGCTACAAGCCCTTTCTTTTATCCTAGCCCTAGGAATGTTTATTGCTATTTTGATGTATTCAAATATTTTTGCACAATATTTTGGTGGTAAAATTCCTTATTTAGCGCTTCTTGTTTTTTATGGAATGGCTATTTTAATGATTCATGCAGTAGGTTTTGATATAAAAAGCCGATTATGGAAATGTATTTTTATGCCATTATGGGGATATGTGATTATCATCTCTGCATTGATAATGTTAGTTTTTAAATAAATAAAGAGCCTTTGGGCTCTTTATTTTTAATGACAAGAGTTTGTATGAGTTTAGATATTGATCGAATTAATCAGCAGCTTTTAATTTTTGCAAAAGAAGTGAGAGTGGCATTTGATAATAAAGATTATCTATTAGCCAAAGATATTTTGGAGTCGAAAGTACTTAAATTAGCGCCTAATGTACCCCTTGCTCTTTCAGATCTTGCATTTGCTGAGAGTAAGTTAGGTAATCATCTCACGGCGTATAATCATTTAATGAAGGCGATTCAGGTCAGCGGAATTCAGGTAAACTCCGCCATTTATGATGAATTAGTCTCTGTGACACAAAAATTACATCGCTATGAAGAAAGTCGATATTACGCAAAACTTTCCTTGAAGGTAAAGAAAGAAGAAGTTTCTAAAGAGAAAGTTACCATATTCCCCATACCTAGCATGGCTCCACCTGGATTAAGCCATGATAAAAGTAAAAATCTTATTTGTTACTCCCTATTTGGGCAGCTTCCTCGTTATTGTGAAACCGCTGTTATTAATAGCCGTATTGCTTTACAAATTTATCCGGAGTGGACGTGCCGTTTTTATGTGGATGATAGTGTTCCTAAAAATATTATTCAGCGCCTTGAAGCCAATGGTGCGCAGATTGTATATGTAACGGAAGAACAAAAGAAAATCTCAGGCTTATTTTGGCGCTTTTTTGTTTTCGATGACAAAGATGTTCAATGTTTTATTATTCGTGATGCAGACTCTTTGCTTTCTTATAAAGAGAAAGCAGCCGTTGATGAATGGCTATCTTCAGGTAAATGGTTTCATATTATGAGAGATGCATACGAACATTCTGAGCTGATATTGGCAGGAATGTGGGGAGGATATGCCGGCGTTCTAAAAAATATGGAAGAGTTGGTAACAAAGCATTTTTCGAACCTCTCCATTTTAAACAAAACAATTGATCAAGTATTTCTGAGAAAAATAATTTGGCCTACGGTTTCTCAAAGCGTCATTGTTCATGATAATTATATGCTGGAACCAAATAGTTTGTGTTATCCAGACTATCCTATTTCAGAAATAGAAAAGATCCCCTATTTTCATGTAGGAATGATCGATTCAGGGATAAAAACAGTTAAATTTTATTTAGATAAAGCTTATATAGGACATGTAAAATGGTTCTTACAAGATGAAGATGGTAATGAGGTCTGTTCCTATGTTTCCTTATCAAAACAATATTCAGATGACTATATTGTGGAAGTGAATCTACCTTATCACTATAGCCTTAGAATTGCAGAAAATCAGTGGCATTTTTCATACCAACTTATCCATGAAAATTAAATGCTATTTTTTATTACAAAACACTTGCACAACTTTCTCGCTATATCTAAAATAGTAAGCTAATTTCGCCTAATTTTTAGGCGTTTTTATGTTTTGTTAGTAGGAGATTTTATTTTGGATTTTCCTATACGAGTTTATTACGAAGACACAGATGCTGGCGGAGTGGTTTATCATGCTAATTACATCTGTTTTTTCGAGCGAGCAAGAACAGAATTCTTACGGCAAAGTGGTTTCTCTCAGCAGCAATTATTAGCTGAAGATATTGCATTTGTAGTAAAAAAGCTTTCTATTGATTATAAATCTCCTGCTCGTTTAGATGACTTATTAACAATAAAAACGATCATCACAGAAGTGAAGAAAGCAACCATTGTTTTTAATCAACAATTGTGGAAAGACGATATTTGTTTAAGTGAAGCTACTGTTATAGTAGCAAGCGTTAATTTAACGAAGATGAAACCTATCGCCATTCCTAATCATATTTTGAATGCTTTACAAGCGGTTCAAAAGTATTAATTTTTTACTAATTCGGAGTTTTAAATGGAAACTGGATTTGACCTTGTTTCTTTATTTGCGCAAGCAAGTATAGTGGTTAAGATTGTTATCTTAATCCTTATTGCATTCTCGGTATTATCTTGGGCGATTATTATTCAACGTAGCCGTACACTTACAAAAGCTAATAAAGATTCTTTAGCATTTGAAGATAAATTTTGGTCTGGCGAAGATTTAAATCGTTTACATGAAGGTTTAGAAAATCGCCGTGATGGTTTAAATGGTTCAGAACAAATTTTTTATGTGGGATTTAAAGAGTTTTCACGTTTACAAAATGCCAACCCTGAAGCGCCAGAAGCAATTATTCAAGGAACAAGCCGTGCAATGAATCTTGCTTTAAATCGTGAAGTTGAAGGTTTAGAAAGCTATATTCCATTTTTAGGTACCGTAGGTTCAATTAGTCCATACATTGGTTTATTTGGTACGGTATGGGGGATTATGCACTCTTTCATGGGGTTAAGTGCGGTAAAACAAGCGACTTTACAGTCGGTTGCTCCGGGGATCGCAGAAGCATTGATTGCTACGGCGATTGGTCTATTTGCGGCAATTCCAGCAGTAATGGCATATAACCGTTTAAATCTACGAGTAAATAAATTAGAGCAAAATTACGCAAACTTTATTGATGAATTTACTACGATTTTACATCGTCAAGTATTCTCAAAAAAATAATAAATGTGTAAATAAGTTAGTAGATTTGACCGCTTGCATGGGCAAATCTTAACAAGATAAAAAGAGGAATATATGTCTTACCGCCGTCGTAAACGTAATGACATTAAATCTGAAATCAACATTGTGCCATTTTTAGATGTACTATTAGTGTTGTTGCTTATTTTTATGGCAACAGCACCGGTAATCAGCCAAAGTGTTGAAGTAAATTTACCAGAAGATAGACATAGTCAATCGGTAACAAATGAAGATAAAACACCTGTTATTTTACAAGTAGCGGGCGTCGGATTATATAAGTTAAAAATTGATGGGAATTTTATCACTGGTGCAAATGGCGAAGATCTCAATGATCAAGAAGTTGTTGCATTTGCCGGTGAAGAATTTAAAAAAGATCAGAATACCGTATTTTTAGTGGCTGGTGATGCAACCGTACCTTATGAAGAAATTATTAAAGGTATTGTGCTGCTAAAAGAAGCAGGTATTGAGAAAGCTGGTTTAATGACCCAAGGTAAATAATTATTCAAGGATAATGTGTGAGATCTCGAAACGATAGACTTGAATTTGCAGTAATCATCTCCTTTCTTCTACATATTGTATTGATAGGATTGCTTTTACTTGGTTCAATGTTTACTGATACGACGTTACCTGAAGCAGCTGGTGGAAATGGTGGTAGTGGAGAGGAATTCGAAGCTGTCATGGTTGATACTGGGCAAGTGGCAGCAGAATATGGGCGTTTAAAATCAGATAAAAAAGGAACGTCATCACCTAAAGTTGTTGAAGAAACACCTGAAAAAGTTGAGGAGACTGAAGAAACTTCTACTGAACAAGAAGTTGCTCAACAACAGGAAAAGGAAAAAGAAAAAGCATTAGAAGAACAGCAACGTGTTGCAAAACTGTTAGAACAGAAAAAGCAACAAGAGCAAAAAGAAGAACTTCGTAAAAAAGCTGAAGAACAGCGTCAGCAAGAAATAGCTAAACAAGAGCAACTAAAGCAAGAACAGTTGAAACAAGAGCAACTTGAAAAGCAAAAGCAAGAAGAAGCCACGCGGAAGAAAGCGGCTGAAGCAGCTCGTTTGAAAGCTGATGCTGAAGCTAAACGTTTAGAAGCTGCAGCTAAACAAGCAGAAGAAGAGAAAAAAGCTAAAGAGGCTCAGCAAAAGGCGGAAAAAGAAGCCAAGTTAAAAGCCGAAAAAGAAGCGAAAGAGAAAGCGGAAAAAGAGGCTAAGCTAAAAGCTGAAAAAGAAGCGAAAGAGAAAGCAGAAAAAGAGGCTAAGCTAAAAGCTGACAAAGAAGCGAAAGAGAAAGCGGAAAAAGATGCTAAATTAAAGGCTGAAAAAGAAGCGAAAGAGAAAGCGGAAAAAGAGGCTAAATTAAAGGCTGAAAAAGAAGCGAAAGAGAAAGCGGAAAAAGAAGCTAAGCTAAAAGCTGAAAAAGAAGCAAAAGCCAAAGCAGCGGCCGAGGCGAAAGCAAAAGCTGATGCAGAAGCAAAAGCGGCTGCAGCTAGAGCAAAAAATAATAAGGCATTAGACGACTTCCTTGCTGGTGGTGATATCGGTGGCGGTTCTAGTGGTGGTGGAAATAAAAATTCTGCAGGATCACAAGGAAACGGAAACGGTAAAGGAATTGGCGATGGTAAAGGTGTTGCGGATAGAGGGTATGAACAGCTAATTAAGAAAAAATTAGCTCGCACATATCAAGTTGATCCGAGCTTTAGTGGTCGTGAATGTCGCGTTAAAATCAATATTGAACGTGATGGACGTATTTCTAGTCATCAAGTGATTTCTGGTCCTGATGATATTTGTCGCGCTGCAATAGCAGCCATTACAAGAGCGAGAGATGTTCCACGTGCACCAAATGATGAAACGTATAGTAAATATCAGTCACCAGTTATTAAATTTGGGCTGAAAGTTTTATAATTAACCCAGGGGTTTAAATATGAATCTAAAATCTCGTATTACGAGTGTATTAGGGATTATGACATTATTATTTAGCAATGTAGTTCGTGCTGAATCTGATGTTGTAATTTCTGTTGATGAAGGTGTGAGCATGGCTCAACCTATTGCTGTTGTTCCTTTTAAAGGTGGTGCTTCAGCTGATGTTGCACAGATCGTATCAGATGATTTACGAAATAGTGGTAAATTTACACCAGTAGAGCGTTCAAAATTACCGGCACAACCAGGTTCAGCAGGGGAGGTTGTTTCTCAGCAATGGACTGATATTGGTGTCGATATGGTTGTTGTTGGGCAAGTTACGCCAGCTGGTGGCGGATATAATGTCGCTTATCAATTAGTTGATGTATTAAGTAATCCCGCAGCTGTCCTTGCTCAAGGAGCATTTAACGTTCCAGCAGCACAAATTCGTCAGGGCGCACATACGGTAAGTGATCAAGTTTTTGAGAAAATTACTCAAATTCGTGGGGCATTTAGAACAAAAATTGCTTATGTGGTGCAAAGAGGTGTATCATCATACGAACTTCGTGTTTCTGATTATGATGGATTCAATGCTTTTACTGTTGTAAAAAGCAAAGAGCCTCTCATGTCTCCAGAATGGTCGCCTGAAGGTTCAAAATTAGCTTATGTAACGTTTGAAAATAAGAAACCACAGGTTGTTGTTCATGATCTTCGTTCTGGGGCACGTCGAGTCGTAGCTGCTTTAAAAGGACATAATGGTGCTCCAGCATTCTCGCCTGATGGTTCAAAAATTGCATTCGCTTCGAATCAAGATGGTGAGCTAAATATTTATGTTGTTGATGCGAATGGCGGTACGCCAAGTAAATTAACTGCAAATGCGGGGAATAATACCGAACCGAGTTGGTCTCCAGATGGTGGTTCTATCTACTTTACTTCAGACCGTTCAGGTTCTCCACAAGTGTATAGAATGAGTTCATCAGGTGGCGGAGCTAGCGCCGTAGGTGGTGGAAAAACCTATAATGCTAAAATGTCATCGGATGGCAAAAGTTTAATCATGATTGCTGGTGATAAAGTTGTAAAACGTGATCTTGCTTCAGGTGGCACAGAAGTATTAAGTTCAACGTTTTTGGATGAAAGTCCAAGCATTTCACCTAATGGCATAATGGTTATTTATAGCTCTACCAAAGGTACGAGTAAAGTGCTACAATTGGTGTCTGCAGATGGTCGCTTCAAAGCAAATCTGCCGGGTGCGGGAGGACAATATAAATTCCCAGCTTGGTCACCTTATTTAACAAAACAATAATTTTCTCTTAGGAGTTACAAATGAAAAAACTAGCTAAAGTTTTAATGGTAGCAGCACCAGCTTTCGTATTAGCAGCGTGCAGCAGCTCAACAGATAACGCAGCAGCAAATGCAAATGGTGCAGGTGTTAACGGTGCAGATGTAAATGGTCAATCTTTCGGCGGTATCTCTGCTCAAGATTTACAAACTCGTTACAACACAGTTTACTTCGCATTTGATAGCTATGCAGTTGAAGGTGAATACCGTCAATTATTAGATGCTCATGCACAATTATTAAACGCAACTAAAGCGAACGTAACTGTTGCAGGTCACGCAGATGAGCGCGGTACACCAGAGTACAACATCGCATTAGGTCAACGTCGTGCGAACGCAGTACAAAACTACTTAGCACAACAAGGTGCAACAAATGTTTCAACTGTATCTTACGGTGAAGAAAAACCAGCTGTGTTAGGTCACACAGAAGCTGATTACGCGAAAAACCGTCGTGCAGTATTAGAATACTAATTTTAAATTTATTAGTTTCTTGACAATAAAGCCCTGAGATTATCAGGGCTTTATTTGTATCAAATGTATATGTTTTATCTCTTTATATAATTTGGGCAAGTATTATGCCTTATTCTGTTTTTATGATAAATTATGCGCTTTTCTAAAATAAGTCGTTTGGGTTATATCAATGTCGCAAGGTAAAGTTGGGCTTTTTTCCCTAACAGCATTAGTGCTAAGTTCTATGATCGGATCGGGGATATTTAGTTTGCCTCAAAACATGGCAGCTGTTGCCGGAACAGAAGCTCTATTGATTGGGTGGGGAATTACAGGAATTGGGATTATTTTCCTTGGTTTATCTTTTTTCTTCCTTTCGCGATTAAAGCCTGAATTAGATGGTGGAATTTATACTTACGCTCGAGAAGGGTTTGGCGATTTAATCGGTGGACTGGCGGCTTGGGGGTATTGGCTATGTACTTCTATTGGCAGCGTGGGATATCTTGTAGTTGCTTTCAGTGGTTTTGGGATGTTTTTTGATACGCCGGAAACAACACTATTTGGGCATGGAACAACCTTTATTTCAATTCTTTGTTCTTCAATCATTGTATGGCTTATCCATCTTCTCATTGCTAAAGGCGTAAAAGAAGCTGCTTATGTCAATTTGATTGCAACAATTGTTAAGGTTTTACCTCTCATTATCTTTATTTTGGTAGCAATTTATTTTTTCTCTTTTGATGAATTCAAACGTGATTTTAGTGGCAAAACATTAAATTCATCGTTAATTGAGCAAGTGAAGAACACTATGCTTATTACGCTATGGGTTTTTGTCGGCGTTGAAGGGGCAACCGTATTATCTGCTCACGCTAAAAAGAAAAAGGATGTAGGTATTGCCACCATTTTAGGAATTACCATTGCATTAGTGCTTTATGTTTTGATTACTTCACTTTCTTTAGGTATTTTACCCCGAGAAGAGATTGCCGGAATGGCAAATCCCTCTATGACCGGGTTAATGGAACATATGATTGGTACAAGCGGTAAGATTTTAATTACGTTTTGCTTAATTGTTTCTGTGCTGGCTTCGTATATGAGCTGGACAATGTTTTCTGCTGAAATTATGTTCCAAGCGGCAAAAACTAGCGTATTCCCAGCGTTTTTAAATAAAGAAAATGAAAACGAAACGCCAATAACTTCACTATGGTTAACAAATGTTGTTATACAGTTGATACTTGTTGTGGTTTTCTTTACAAGTAAAGGCTACGAAGTGCTGATTCAATTAGCCACCACCATGATTTTGATTCCCTATTTTTTAGTCGGTGGTTATTTACTTAAAGTTGCGTTTCAAACTAGAAGTGCTTGGTATATTAAATTTACAGGATTTATGGCAACCCTTTATGGCTTTTGGCTGGTTTATGCCGCTGGCATCGATTATTTATTGCTTTCTGTTATTTTATATATGCCTGGAGTTGTGCTATTTTTTTATACACGTTATCAGAAAGAAAAAGCGCTGTTATTTTCAGGCGTTGAAAAAGGTGCTTTGTTGATGTCATCGGTGCTGTTTGTTAGTGCCATTTATGCTTTGGTTTAAAGGCTTATTTGTATGAAGGTTAAATTTCTTGAAAACTTACTTAACCAAGTGGCTTCTGTCTCACATAAAGTAAGAGATTATTTTAATAATGGTTCGTTTGGCATCGCCATTTACCCTTATTTAATGCATCCTTGTGTCAGAAAAAGTCTTACAGGGTTAATGTTACTTGTGGCTGTATTATCTGCTTTTGGGGGCGTTTTTTATTTATTTGGGGAACATGTTGCCATTTTATTTAGCGAGCGTTCAATTACGGCTTATGTTCATCATTCCACGTTAGAACTCTTTTTCCCGATAGGTACGATGGTCGATGGAAAGGAAAGTGTATTATCAACCATGCCTCAGGTCATGCGAGCGATATTTGAATATCAAGCTTATATGTTTGTGCCTTTCTATTTTTTAGGTATCTATCGAATGTCGAATAAGCATTATTGGATTCTCAGTGGGCTTTTAGCTATTTGCTTTGCGATTGGCTGTTTACTTGTTTCAGGAATTACAACCGGTCACTACACAGAAGGCGGTTTACATAATTTAGGGTTGGGCATTACCATTATTATTGGAAATCTGGTTTTACTTATTTCAGGGCTTGATATGCCTAGATCGTATTTAGCTAAATTTAAGTATTACAGTTTGCTTTTAGGCTTTATCGGCTTAGGTTGCTTAATTTTTACGATGATTGTTCCGAGTGTTTTCTCGCCAATTTTAGAACGTATCAGTATTTATACCATTATGATTTGGGAAATTTTAGCTGGTTTTGCGTTATTAAAATGCCAATCCTTGAAACATGCATAATCGGGAGAATATAGATGAAATTTGTAGAAAGATATCGTCAATTGATCGCCATTCCTACTATCTCAAGTTTAGAAGCTTCGGAAGATCAATCCAATAAGCAACTGATTGAATTATTAGCAAATTGGTTAAATGAGCTAGGCTTTCACACCGAAATCTTAGCAGTGGAAGATAGCCGAAATAAATATAATCTCTTAGCAACTTATGGCGAGGGAGAAGGTGGTTTATTACTCGCCGGTCATACTGATACTGTTCCTTTTGATGAGGGAAAATGGACATATAATCCGTTTCATTTAACGGAAAAAGAGGGCAAATTTTATGGCTTAGGTACTGCTGATATGAAGGGCTTTTTTGCCTTTGTGGTTGATGTCGTGAGTAGTTTGGATTTAACCAAAATACAAAAGCCTATTCGTATTTTGGCAACGGCTGATGAAGAGACCACGATGTTAGGCGCAAGAACCTTTGCTCAATACAGCCATATTAGACCGGATTGTGCCATTATTGGCGAACCAACGTCATTAAAACCAATACGCGCACATAAAGGGCATATGGGAGAGGCGATTCGCATTACGGGCAAAAGTGGACATTCAAGCGATCCTGAGCGTGGTATTAATGCGATTGAGCTTATGCATGAAGCAATAGAGCATTTAACCATGATGCGTAATCAATTAAAAGAGCGTTACCACAACCCATTTTTTAAAGTGCCTTATCCAACAATGAATTTTGGTAATATTCACGGTGGCGATGCAATTAATCGTATTTGTGCATGTTGTGAATTACAGCTTGATATGCGTCCATTACCCAATTTACCGGTGGAAGATTTACACCATCTTATGTTGGAACATTTGGCGCCAATGTTAGAAAAATATCAAGATTTAATTGAAATTCGCCCGCTTCATCATGGTATTCCCGGTTATGAATGTGAACATTCGGCACAAATTGTACAAGTGGTCGAAAAATTATTGGGAGAACGTTGTGAGTCGGCTAACTATTGTACGGAGGCGCCTTATATTCAGCAATTATGCCCGACATTAGTTTTAGGGCCTGGGTCTATTGAGCAAGCACATCAGCCGGATGAGTTTTTAGAAACGAAATACATTGAACCAACGAGAGAACTTCTCACGAAGTTAATTCATCACTTTTGTATGTAATTGAGAGCCTACGGAAGTAGGCTCTGCTTAATATAATCTCATGAAATCACTTTCTTTTCTCTTTTTGTTTATTTTCATGCAAATTTCACCGCTTGTTTATGCCGCAAATGAGCGTGAATTTCAATGCAAAGTCATTGGCATTAGCGATGGAGATACGCTAATGTGTTTAAAAGATCGCACGCCAATTAAGGTTCGTCTTAAGCATATTGATGCGCCCGAATCTTCTCAACCTTATGGCAACCGAGCGAAACAGGCTTTAGCTAATTTAGTTTTTAAAAAGCAAGTCACACTGCGAACTAATGGCTATGATAAGTATCAGCGGTTATTAGCGGTGGTTTATGAAGGCGAACAAAATATCAATTTAGCCTTAGTTCAGCGCGGAATAGCGTGGGCTTACCGAGAAACACAACCCATTTATGAGCAAGCTCAGCAGCAAGCCAGACAGCAAAATTTAGGGCTATGGCAGGATAAAAATCCGCTTAACCCAGCCGAATGGCGACGTATTAAGGGAACGGGCTATTCCTCAAATCATTCGAGTGCATCAACGCCCTCATTCCTTCAAATGGGCGGTTATGATTGTAGCCAAAAGTTAAGTTGTGCTTATTTTAAAACTTTTGAAGAAGCTAACCGCTATTTTCGTCAGTGTGGTTCAAAAACAATGGATGGAAATGGCGATGGCATTCCTTGCAACTCGTTATACAGAAAAATGAAAAGACGTCATGAATAATCAATTTCGACAACATTTCCCTTTTTTCCAACATTCTCCGGATTGGTGTTATTTAGATTCTGCGGCAACAACATTAAAGCCACAAGTTCTCATTGATAGTACCGCTGCTTTTTACGCTTCGGCAGGATCTGTTCATCGTAGCCAATACGATTTGGCTCAAACACAGCAGTATGAATTGGCGAGAGATTTGGTGGCTAAACGTTTCAATGTTGCAAATCGGGAAGCGGTTATTTGGACAAGCGGTACAACCCATGCGATCAATCTTGTGGCTTATGGATTAGAGCATTTGCTGAAAGAAGGCGATGAAATTGTCATTTCAGTTGCGGAACATCATGCGAATTTTATTCCTTGGCAGCAACTCGCTGTAAGAACAAAAGCGAGCTTAAAAGTGCTCCCGGTTAATGAGCATTATCAGATAAGTGAAGATGAATTAAGAAATGTTTTGTCTCCAAAGACCAAAATTGTGGCGTTTAATTTGGTATCTAATGTAACGGGTGTGAGACAACCGGTAGAGAAATTGGTGGCGCACATCCGCCAAAATAGTCAGGCTTATATTTTGCTTGATATTGCCCAAGCCGTCTGTTCCGAAAAAGTGAATGTTCAAGAAATCGGTGCTGATTTTTATACTTTTTCCGCCCATAAAATGTATGGCCCGAATGGAGTTGGTGTGTTGATGGGACGTTTGCAAAGTTTAGCAGAATTACGACCGCTTTTTTATGGCGGTAAAATGCTAAAAGAGGTAAGCGAACAGCATTTAACGCTTGCTGATTTGCCTTATCGCTTAGAAGCCGGAACGCCAAATATCGCCGGTATTATTGGTTTTGGGCAAGTTTTACAATGGTTGGAACAGTGGGATTTTGAACAACTCAATAACGAACTTTATCAACTGGCTAATGACGTTTACAAGCGGTTAGAAAAATATCCTCATTTGCAAATATTGGGCTCACATATTAGCTCAACGATTAGTTTTACAATTCAAGGAGTTCATCATGCAGATGTTGCCGCTTTTTTAACGGAAAGTCAGGTCGCTATTCGAGCAGGGGAGCATTGTGCGAAACCTTATATACGCTATTTAGCTCAACAAGGCACATTACGCCTCTCACTTGCACATTACAATAATACCGAAGATATCGACCGCTTCTTTCAAGCTTTGGATTTTGCATTAGAGATTTTATCGGAGTAGATCAAAAAACTAGTAATTTTGTGGTAGAATCATGCAATAAAATGGTTTAAGCTAACTTCAATTTCAAATTTTTTTAATTTTTAAAATATAAGGTGTCAAAATGGCTAAACAAATTAAACGTATAGCAGTCTTAACCAGTGGTGGTGATGCGCCAGGTATGAACGCCGCAATTCGTGGTGTAGTGCGCGCAGCATTAAGTGAAGGCTTAGAAGTTTATGGTGTTCAAGATGGTTATTATGGTTTATTCCATGACCGTGTGATTAAACTTGAGCGCCGTTCAGTATCTGAAGTGATCAACCGTGGTGGTACATTCTTAGGTTCTGCTCGCTTCCCTGAATTTAAAGATCCTGCGGTGCGTGCAAAATGTGTTGAAACATTAAAAAAATATGAAATCGATGGATTAGTGGTTATCGGTGGTGATGGCTCATATATGGGCGCAAAATTATTAACTGAAGAACACGGCATTGCGTGTATCGGTTTGCCTGGTACCATTGATAACGATGTTGCAGGTACAGATTATACGATCGGTTTCCAAACAGCGCTTGAAACGGCATTAGAAGCAATTGACCGTTTACGTGATACATCAACATCACACCAACGTATCTCTATCGTTGAAATTATGGGACGTCATTGCGGTGATTTAACGCTAAGTGCTGCACTTGCTGGTGGTTGTGAATATATCGTCGTACCAGAAAAAGGCTTAGATAAAGAGTCGCTCATGCGTAATATTGAAGACGGTTTTAATAAAGGTAAACGTCACGCAATTATTGCGATCACAGAATTAATGACGGATGTTCACCAATTAGCAAAAGAGATCGAAGCTCGTTTTGGTCATGAAACCCGTGCAACCGTATTAGGACACACACAACGTGGTGGCGCACCTTGCGCATTTGACCGAATTCTTGCTTCTCGTATGGGCGTATATGCTGTAGAGCTTTTATTACAAGGCTTTGGTGGTCGCTGCGTGGGTATTCAAAATGAAAAACTTGTTCACCACGATATTATTGATGCGATCAATAATATGCGCCGTCCATTTAAAGAAGATTTATTTGAGACTTCTCGCAAATTATTCTAATCATTTTTAAAGAAGCGGTTGAAAAACCGCTTTTTTTGGCAGATAATTCTGACTAAATTAGTCAAGATTTATGTCCTATGTTTAAAGAAAAACCGGTTATTTCAAATCAATATGGCGCTTTAGCCATGGCGCTCTTGCCCTTTTTATATGCTTTTATTGAAGCTAAACAATGGCGCTACGAACTTATTTTGTTTGGTGTTGCTTGGCTTTTTCTTTATCTCTTTTCTTACCCGTTTTTTCAACTATTTAGTAAAAAAATTACGCCTCGAAATAAACGTTGGGCAATAATTTATTTTGCCTTCAGCCTTGCCTTTGCTTTACCTGCGCTTGTTACTCAACCATATCTATTGTTTTTTATTTTGCCTCTATTTCCTTTGGGGATTATTCAGTATTTTTATGCTAAAAAACGAGATGAACGCCATTTAATCAATGATATTGCCGGTATTTTAGTTTTCGGTGTAGTGGGAATGGCAACTTATTATTTAGCCACTTCCTCACTGGATTTTCGCTTTTTGCTTCATCCTACGTTCTTTTTTATTGCAACGACATTTTATGTGAAAAGTATGGTAAGGGAACGTAAGAATCCGCTCTATCTGGAGTTGAATATACTAAGTCATATGTTGTTAGTTGTGATTTACCTTATTTTAGGAAAGGATATACTTTTTACTTTTTATCTTTTTGCGTTAGCGCGAAGTATTCTTGTACCTTATTTAGGCTGGAATGTGAAGCAAGTTGGGATGTTTGAATTTATTACCTTAACGCTATTTTTAATTGCATTATGTTTTTCATAAAAAAGGGCGAATGACTCGCCCTCAATTGATTATTCTATTTTTTCTGCATTTTCTAACTCGGGAACATAGCCTAATAAAACGGCATATTGAATGGTTCTTGGGCTTGATTCAAGGGCAATTTTCAGTGCCATAGTCAATGGTACGGAAAGCAGCATGCCAACAGTACCAAGTAGCCATCCCCAAAATAGTAAGGACAATGTGACCACAAGGGTAGATAGCCCTAATGTTTTTCCCATCATCTTAGGCTCTAGAATGTTACCAATGATCATATTGATCGCAACAACACCAATTGTAACACCAGCCGCAATAGGGAAATCATTAAGAATTAGCGCTTGCAAAACAATCGGAATACCTGCCAGTATAGAGCCTATATTGGGAATATAATTTAACAAAAATGCTAAAACAGCCCATAATACTGCGTATTGCACACCAAAAGATTCCAGTAACAACCAAATGCAAAAGCCGGTTAAAGCACTGACTACTGTTTTAACCCCTAAATATCGGATAATACTTTCAACCACACGATTGATATGATCTTCTTCTTGCTTGATTTTTTTAGGGTTGTTATGACTAAAAGCAATCGCCAATTTATGCTTAATCGTAGGGGATTCAAATAACATAAACACCACGACAAGTAAGAGCATAAAAATGTTAGAAACCACATCCGAAAAACTGAGTAGCAATCGACTCACTAATCTCATGACAACGCTCGGGTCAAAATTATCCAAAATACTCATTTCAGGCAGAGATATCGGGAGATTCCACTTTTGAATAAAACCTTCTAAGGTATTGAGTTTCATTGCCAATGTCTCTTTATAAAGCGGAATGGACGTTGTAAATTCTCGAATGGTATTGTTAATCATGCTGGCGAGAAAAAAGAAAGCGATGATAAACAAAACAAATAAAAAGGCGACAGCCAGTCCAAGTGGGATTTTTCGATTTGTCATAAACCGAATCACCGGAGAGCAAATAATGGCGATAAATAAGGAGAGTAAAAATTGAATAACAATTTCTCCGGCTAATTTCACGCCGGCTAAAATGATGACGACAGCAGCTGTTGCCAAAAAAAAGCGAGTTAAGGAAGATGTTTGCATAAGAATACCGAGTAAAGCGGTTAAATTTGTTTATTATTTCTGTATTATGTAGTAACTGCAAAAGCATACGTAGGGACGCCACGCTGGCGTCCATTCTAGAGTATCCAGATAAAATACATTATTAACAATATGACCGTTATTTTACAGATGTAGAATTGTTTACTTCTGTTTGTATTTATGACGGACGCCAGCGTGGCGTCCCTACTCTCCATTTTATTAAATTAAGGAATTGTGCATTTGCTACATAATATCGAACTATTTTGCAAATTTAACCGCTTGTATATTGATTAAATAGATGCTTTGTTAATGAGATATTGGCTAAGTAGTGGCACGGGGCGACCCGTTGCTCCTTTTGCTGCACCTGATTTCCATGCTGTTCCTGCAATATCAAGATGAGCCCATGGATATTTCTTCGTAAAGTTAGACAAGAATTGTCCGGCTGTAATAGCACCACCTAAACGTCCGCCAATGTTAGCAAGATCAGCAAAGTTTGATTTTAATTGCTCTTGATATTCTTCTCCTAGCGGTAGTCTCCAGGCTTTATCATCAGCTTGTTCTGCTGCATTAAGGAGATCATGAGCAACGGTATTATGAGTGGACATTAAACCGCTATTATGTGAGCCAAGGGCAATCATACAAGCACCTGTTAGGGTGGCAACATCAACGACCACTTCTGGTTCGAATCGCTCAACGTAAGTGAGCGTATCACATAAAACTAAGCGTCCTTCCGCATCGGTATTTAACACTTCCACGGTTAAGCCATTCATGGTGGTTAGAATATCTCCTGGGCGGTAAGCATTACCATCAGGCATATTTTCACAGCCGGCAAGCACACCAATGACGTTTAAAGGCAGATTCATTTCGGCTAAGGCTTTCATTGTGCCATAAACCGATGCTGCACCGCCCATGTCATATTTCATTTCATCCATTGCTTCAGCCGGTTTAATTGAAATGCCGCCAGAGTCAAACGTTAAACCCTTACCTACCAGTACAATTGGCTTCGCATCAGGATTTGGGTGGTTTTTATATTCAATGACTGAAAGATAAGCCGGATTTTCCGAACCACGAGAAACAGCTAAATAAGCATTCATACCTAATTCAGCCATTTGTTTTTCATCGACAATCGTGGTTGAAATTGTCTCATATTGTTCTGCTAATGCTGTTGCTAGTTTCGTAAGGTAAGCCGGATTGCAAACATTAGGCGGACAATTTGCGACATTTTTAGCGGCACTTACACCTAAAGCGATTGCACTACCTTGTTTTAACGCTCGTTCTGCTTCCGCTAAATCTTTACGATGCGCCACATTAAAAATCACACGACGTAGTTCACGTTTCGTTTCAGGCTTGATGCTTTTAAATTCATTATAACTATATTGGGATTCTTGAATTGCCTCAATCGCAAAGCGGACGTTCCAATAAGCCGAGCGCCCTTTGACATGAAGTTCGGTTAAAAATGATACGGCTTCGGTCGTGCCGGTCTCATTTAATACTTGAATTGATTTTTGGGTAATTTGTTTATACTGGCGTTCGGTAAGTTCACGTTCTTTACCGCAACCGACAAGAAGGATTCTATCGGCAGGTACATTGGGTACGCTATGTAATAAAAGGGTTTGACCGGCTTTGCCTTCTAAGTCCCCTTTGCGTAATAAATTGCTTAGATAGCCATCACTTAGCTTATCTAACTGCTCTGCTGCACTCGATAAACGGCGAGGTTCATATACGCCAACGACTAAACACCCTGTACGTTGTTTTTCGACACTTCCGTTTTTTACGCTAAATTCCATAAATACTCCCGTGATTTTTTTGAGATAAAGAGGTATGATATCGCTTTTACAAGCGGCTGATTTTACAAAAAAGTTTGCAAAAAAGCTTAATAACGCATAGCCGCTTGAACCTAGCGAAAAAATATAGGTCATAACCTACCGATTTGCAAAGAAATTGCAAGTAATAAATTGATAAATGAGAGCTTTAGTGTGATTTTAAGTCGATATTTAACCAAAGAGATATTTAAGAGCCAAATTGCGATACTTTTCATATTGTTATTGATCTTCTTTTGCCAACAATTAGTTCGAGTATTGAGTTCTGCTGTCAGTGGAAAAGTTCCGGCAGATTTAGTGGTCAATCTATTGGGATTAGGCATGCCGAGCATGGCACAACTTATGTTGCCATTATCGCTTTTTATTGCATTATTGCTTACTTTAGGGCGTTTTTATGCTGAAAGTGAAATTACGGTAATGCGAGCGTGCGGTATTGGGCAAGGTTTATTAGCAAAGGTCGCATTATTCCTTTCCATTTTTACGACGGCATTAGCGGTGTATAACGTTTTTTGGCTCACGCCATGGTCAATCAATAAACAGAGTGAATTATTAGCTGAGGCGAAGGCTAACCCTCGATTTAGCGCATTGTCGGCAGGTCAATTTATGACAGCTGGCGGCTATGTGCTGTTTATTGATAACATAAATTATGAACAGAATAAGTTAAATGACATTTACGTTTTCCAACCGGATAAGCAAAAGAAAAATCGCCCCTCTGTCATTGTCGCCGATAGTGGCGAATTAAAAGGACTACCTAATGGCGATCAGATTCTTACGTTAGAAAATAGTACAAGATATGAAGGTACCGCAAAAGTTGCAGATTTTCGTATTTCGCATTTTGAAAACTATACAGCATATTTGGGATATCAGGACGTGAATTCTGATGAGAAATTAGTGCAACGTGCAGATTTTACAAAACTAATGGCAGACAATTCATCAGAAGCAAAAGCAGAATTACAATGGCGTTTTGCCTTGATTTTTGCAACGCCAATTATGGCATTGCTTGCCGTACCAATGAGTAGTGTAAATCCAAGGCAAGGGCGCTTTGCGAAATTATTACCGGCGTTGTTGCTTTATTTAATCTATTTCTTACTGCAAAGTACCCTTAAATCATCAGGAGCATCGGGTAAACTTGACCCAACAATTCTTATGCCGGTTGTTTCGGTGGCTTTCTTAATTTTAGGCATTGTTATGAATTCGTGGGATAGCAAATGGATGTCGAAATTACGTTATCGTTTTAATTTTAAGAAGGCGGTGGCATAAATGAGATTTTTCGGTATGAATGTTCTTGAAAGATACATCGGTAAAACAATTTTATCTGCGATTCTCTTAACGCTCTTTTTATTGGTTGGGCTAGGCGCAATCATCAAATTCGTTGAAGAATTTAAGGCAGTTGGGAAAGGCAGCTATGATGCGTTATTAGCCGCATACTATACCTTTTTAACGATTCCTCGTGATGTTGAAACGTTTTTCCCGATAGCTGCACTACTTGGTTCATTGCTAGGTTTAGGTAATCTTGCCAGTCGTAGTGAATTGGTGGTTATGCAGGCATCCGGTTTTTCTCGCTTCCGTATTGGACTTGCGGTGATGAAAACGGCGGTACCACTGATTTTGTTTACGATGATCATTGGCGAATGGGGTGTACCACAAACGGAGCAATATGCTCGTGATATGCGTTCGGTTGCACAAAGTGGTGGTTCAATGCTTTCTACAAGCGGTGGTTTTTGGGCAAGAGATGGCGAAAATTTTGTCTATATTCGCCGCATTGGTAGTGAAACACAGCTCAATAATCTCTCTATTTACCATTTTGATAAAAAAGAGTTAAAGTCAATTACTCAAGCTGCAGAAGCGAAATATACAAATGACTGGATCTTAAAAAAGGTTGAAAAATCAATTATTGAAGGGAATACCATTAAACAGTCCAAAGAAAAAGATCAACCTTGGCAAACGAGTATCACGCCAAGTAAGTTAGGGATTGTCTCCTTAAAGCCGGAATCGCTTTCGATTACCGGGTTAGCGGATTACGTAGGCTTTTTAAAAGAAACTGGGCAAGATCCAAAACGTTTTGAGATCACTTTCTGGCGAAAAGTGTATCAGCCAATTTCTATGGCGGTTATGATGTTATTGGCAATTTCCTTTATTTTTGGACCGCTTCGTAGTAGTACGATGGGAGCCAAAATTGTTATTGGGATCGTTGCCGGCTTTATGTTCTATGTTGCCAATATTGTGTTTGGCAATATGAGCTTGATTGCAACTTGGTTACCGGTTTCTATCGGGGCATTGATACCAAGTTTGATTTGTTTGAGTATTGTTTGGTGGCTACTCACCAAGAAACGAGATTAAGCGATGAAAAGAGCCTTTCAAACGATTGCGATTGTGGGGAAACCACGACACGATATTGCATTAGAAACGCATTTAGTAGTCTATAATTGGTTGAAAGATCGCCATTATGATGTTTTGGTGGAGCATAAAATTGCAGAGCAATTGCAGATCCCACAAGGTAAAACATTAGCTGAAATCGGTATGTTTGCGGATTTGGTTATTGTGATTGGTGGCGATGGTAATATGCTTGGTATGGCTCGTCAGCTCGCCAAATATCAAGTACCGCTTATTGGCATAAATCGTGGTAATTTAGGCTTTTTAACCGATATTGTTCCTCAAACCGCTTTTGAACAATTATATAATTGTTTAGAGAAAGGCGAATATATCATTGAAGAACGCTTTTTATTGGAAGCGCATATTGAGCGTAATGGGAAAACAATTTTATCGAATAATGCCTTGAATGAAGTGGTTATTCACCCAAGTCAAATCGCCCGTATTATTGAGTTTGAGGTTTATATTGATGGTAAATTTGCTTTCTCTCAGCGTTCTGATGGATTGATTATTGCCACCCCAACTGGCTCAACAGCTTATTCACTTTCAGCCGGTGGGCCGATTTTAACACCGAATATGAATGCGATCGCATTAGTCCCAATGCATCCTCATACGCTCTCTTCCCGCCCATTGGTGGTTGATGGCGATAGTCATATTTCACTGCGTTTTGCTCAATATAATCAAACAAATTTAGAAGTGAGTTGTGATGGGCAATTTGACTTACATTTCACCCCTGAAGATCGTGTGATTGTACGCAAAAGTCCGGATAAACTCCGTTTATTGCATCTTAAAGATTATAACTATTTTACCGTGCTTGGTTCTAAATTAGGGTGGTCGAGTAAACTTTTCTAATTTTCGTGCTTCTTTGTATTAAACAAATTCATTTTAATATGAGAATTTAGCAAGATAAATTCTTTAAAAAAAGCTACCTTCTAACATCAAAAATGTGTAAAATGCACCGTATCACACAAACGCAAACGTTTGCTTTTGTTGTTTCTTTATTTTAATTAACTTAAGAGGAACCTTGAATGTTTACAGCAAATATGAACATCAAAGATTACGATCCGATTTTATGGAAAGCAATCCAAGACGAAAATACACGTCAAGAAGAGCACATTGAATTAATTGCTTCAGAAAACTATGCAAGCCCACGAGTTATGGAAGCGCAAGGTTCTCAATTTACAAACAAATATGCAGAAGGTTATCCAGGTAAACGTTACTATGGTGGTTGTGAATATGCTGATATCGTTGAACAATTAGCTATTGACCGAGCAAAAGAGCTTTTTGGTGCTGATTATGCTAACGTTCAACCACATTCAGGTTCACAGGCTAATGCTGCCGTTTATGGGGCGTTAATCAATGCTGGTGATACAATCTTAGGCATGGATTTAGCTCATGGTGGTCACTTAACTCACGGTGCAAAAGTGAGCTTCTCAGGCAAAATTTATAATTCTGTACTTTACGGTATTACCGCAGATGGTTTAATTGATTACGAAGATGTCCGTCAAAAAGCATTGGAATGTAAGCCAAAAATGATTGTGGCGGGTTTCTCAGCATATTCACAAGTGGTTGATTGGGCAAAAATGCGTGAAATTGCCGATGAAGTTGGTTCTTATTTATTTGTTGATATGGCTCACGTTGCAGGCTTAGTTGCTGCTGGTATCTATCCAAATCCATTACCACACGCACACGTAGTGACAACAACAACGCATAAAACATTAGGTGGCCCACGTGGTGGTTTAATTCTATCTGCTTGTGGCGATGAAGAAATCTATAAAAAATTACAATCATCAGTATTCCCAGCAAACCAAGGGGGGCCGTTAGTACACATTATTGCAGCGAAAGCAGTATGCTTTAAAGAAGCATTAGAGCCTGAATACAAAGTATATCAACAGAATGTATTGAAAAATGCAAAAGCGATGGTAGAAGTATTCAAAAAACGTGGTTACGATGTGGTTTCTAACGGTACGGAAAACCATTTATTCTTAGTAAGCTTTATCAAACAAGGTTTAACCGGTAAAGCTGCCGATGCTGCATTAGGTCGTGCAAACATTACCGTGAATAAAAACTCTGTACCAAACGATCCACAAAAACCATTCATTACTTCTGGTATTCGTGTGGGTACACCAGCGGTAACACGCCGTGGTTTTACTGAAGCAGATGTTACTGAATTAGCCGGCTGGATGTGTGATGTACTTGATGCTATCGGCACAGAAAACGAAGAGAAAGTAATTGCTGATACAAAAGAAAAAGTACTCGCAATTTGTAAACGCTTACCGGTTTATGCAAAATAATTGAGGATAAGTACTCTAAGCCCCGAGTTTTCGGGGCTTTTTTCTAGGATAAAGTAAAATGAAAAAAATAGTTGTTTTAATTTCTGGAAATGGCTCAAATTTGCAAGCTATTATTGATGCGCAGACAAGCGGTCGAATTTCCGGCAAACTTTGCGGTGTGATTGCCAATAAATCTGATGCTTTTGGTTTACAGCGTGCTAAAAAAGCCAAAATCCCGGCTTTTGTGTTTGAGCGTAAAAATTTTTCTTCAAATCTCGATATGGATTTAGCCATTGCCGAACAAATTGAGGCTCTAGAAGCTGATCTTATTGTGCTTGCCGGTTATATGAAAATTCTCTCGAATGAATTTGTTGAACGCTTTAGTGGGAAAATTCTTAATATTCATCCTTCACTTTTGCCCAAATATGCAGGTTTAAATACCTATCAAAGAGCAATGGAAGCCGGTGATAGTGAACACGGAATGACTATTCATTTTGTTAATCAGATACTTGATGGCGGTGCGGTGATTTTACAAGCGAAAGTACCGATTTTCCCAGACGATGAAGTGGAAGATGTGGTAGAGCGTGTTCAAGAGCAAGAACATCGTTGTTATCCTCTAGTTATTGAGTGGTTTTGTCAAAATCGTTTGGTAGAGCGGGAAGGAAAAGCCTATTTAGATAGCGTTTGCTTACCTCCGGAAGGATATAGTAGCGATTAACTATTTTCTTAAGTATTTTTTAAGATTTCTCTGATTTAATGATTAAAATAGTAAGCGGTCATTTTTGTAAAATTTTTTGCAAAACAGACCGCTTGATAAATGGAGGAAGTATGCGAATTTTACTCATTGAAGATGATAAGTTAATTGGCGAAGGAATTAAGTTAGGGCTTACCAAGCAGAATTTTGCCGTGGATTGGTTTACAGACGGTAAATTAGGTTTTGATGCTCTTTTTTCTGCAGAATATGATGCGGTTATTTTAGATCTCTCTTTACCTCGAATGGACGGTTTAGACATCCTTAAGCAATGGCGTAAAGAGAATAATCATATCCCGGTTTTGCTCCTTACCGCTAGAGATACGTTAGATGAACGTATTTTAGGCTTTAATGCAGGCGCAGACGATTATCTCTGCAAACCTTTTGCTTTAATGGAAGTGGTTGTACGTTTACAAGCGTTAATTCGCCGTAGCCATCAACAAGTCTCTTCAGAAATCGTAATGGGTGATTTAGTGATAGATAGTCATACTCGCCGTGTAACCCTAAATGGAGAAGATATCTCACTCACTGCAAAGGAATTCCGCTTATTAGAACTTTTTGCCCATTATAAAGATCGTGTGCTTCCACGTTCTTCAATTGAAGAAAAACTATACAGTTGGGATAATGAGGTAAGCAGTAATGCCTTAGAAGTTTACATCCATAATTTGAGAAAAAAACTAGGTAAATCATGGATAAAAACCGTTCATGGTGTCGGCTATAAATTAGGAACGTCAGATGCTTAATTTGTTTGAAAAGCAAAGCTTAAGAGCCCGTTTAATTATCTTTCTTTCTCTCATCACGCTTGTTGTTGCTGTGGTTACAACGATCATGGGATGGAAAACCTTGCGTAAAGAGATCAACACGCTTTTCGATACGCAGCAAATCTTTTTTGCAGAACGTTTGGCTTCTTCTAAAATTGCCGAAGGATTTCATCAGGTACAAGAAAGTGCTGATTTTTATTTTGCAGATGTGGATGATGAAGCGCTCTCGTTTGCTATTTTTACTTGGCGTGGCGAGCAAATCATCAATGATGACAGAAATGGTCGTTTTATTAAATTTGCGCCGAAAGAGGGATTCGATACAGTTATTTCTGAAGAATATGATGAAGATGAAATTGAAACAGAAACTTGGCGTATTTATTGGTTAAAACATAATGATGTCTATATTGCCGTTGGGCAAGAACTTGAATACCGCAATGACTTAATCAATAAAGTCATTCTCTCTCAAATGGGAAGCTGGCTGCCTGCTTTCCCTATTATGATTTTAGGTATATTTTGGATTGTAAGACGAGAATTTCTTTCCCTGAAACGTTTAGAACAACAGGTTAAAGCACGTAAACCAGATGAGACCGAACTCATTGATGAAACCTCTCTTCCTAAAGAAGTTCTGCCTTTAGTAAAAGGATTGAACCGTTATTTTAAACGAACCCAAACCATGCTTAATCGAGAAAGACGTTTCACTTCTGATGCGGCTCATGAGTTACGTAGCCCATTAGCCGGATTACGTGTTCAAACAGAATTAGCACAAATGACAATGAACGATCCGGAAATACACGCTCAAGCGTTAAATAACTTAACTTTAGGGATAGATCGTATATCACAACTGATAGAACAGCTGTTGGTGCTATCACGTTTAGAAAATATTGAACATCTCGATGATCTTGAGGCCATTTCATGGCGCTCTCTATTAGAGCAAGATGTCAGTGAACTCTATACAAAAGCTGAGAGAAAACAAACTGATATTCAAGTTGATATAAAAAGTGAACCAAAACAACAAGGCAAACCTTTATTACTTCACTTAATTTTACGTAACTTGTTAGAGAATGCGATTAACTACACGCCAAATGGAAGTTTAATTAAATTAACTCTTTCAGAAGAAAAATTAGTGATAGAAGATAATGGTCATGGTGTTAGTGAAGCGGACTTACTAAAATTAGGGCAACCTTTTTTCCGCCCAACAGAGCGACCTAATAAGGGGCAAGAAGAAAAAGGAAGTGGCTTAGGGCTTTCTATTATTAAACGGATTAGCGAGCTTCATGGATTTACTTTAGTATTCAGTAAAAGCTCTCTAGGGG
Source organism: Actinobacillus porcitonsillarum (assembly GCF_003101015.1). Taxonomy (NCBI): domain Bacteria; kingdom Pseudomonadati; phylum Pseudomonadota; class Gammaproteobacteria; order Pasteurellales; family Pasteurellaceae; genus Actinobacillus; species Actinobacillus porcitonsillarum. Next base: position 1,257,022 of record NZ_CP029206.1, read on the forward strand.
GATTAAAAGTTGAGATTGGATTTAATTCAATTTTAGACATCTAAAATGAAAAAGGTTGGAGTAGCTATACTTCAACCTTTTGATGTCTATATTATCGATATTTTTTTAAATGCTCATAAGTCCGTTGTGTTGCAATGCGCCCTCTTGGAGTCCGTTGTAAAAAGCCTTGTTGGATAAGGTAAGGCTCTAAAACATCCTCAATCGTATCTCGTTCTTCGCCAATGGCAGCTGCAAGGTTATCCAAACCGACAGGACCTCCATCAAAGCGATCTACAATCGCTTCAAGTAGTTTGATATCCATGAAATCGAAACCTTCCGCATCAACATCTAGCATAGATAATGCCTGCTTTGCAATTTCTGAACTAATAATTCCATTATTACGTACATCGGCATAATCACGCACTCGGCGTAATAATCGGTTCGCAATTCGAGGAGTACCTCTTGAACGGCGAGCAATTTCATGGGCGCCGCTTTCAGAAAGGTTTAAATTTAGGCAATTTGCACTTCGTTGAACGATAGACGTGAGATCATCCACGCCATAAAATTCTAGACGTTGCACAATACCGAAACGATCTCTTAGCGGAGACGTTAAAGAGCCTGCTCGTGTTGTGGCACCGATCAAGGTAAATGGCGGAAGATCGAGTTTGATAGATCGTGCGGCAGGGCCTTCGCCTATCATAATATCTAACTGATAATCTTCCATGGCAGGGTAGAGCACTTCTTCTATTGCCGGTGATAATCGGTGAATTTCATCAATAAAAAGGACATCATAAGGCTCAAGGTTTGTCAGCATAGCGGCTAAATCCCCCGCTTTTTCGAGCACTGGGCCTGATGTTGTACGAATGTTTACGCCCATTTCATTGGCGACAATGTTAGCCAGTGTTGTTTTTCCGAGCCCCGGTGGACCAAAAATAAGCAAATGATCAAGAGCTTCATTCCGTAGCTTTGCCGCTTGAATGAAAATTTCCATTTGTTGGCAAACAGAAGGTTGGCCAACGTAATCTGCAAGGAGCTTCGGACGAATAGCTCGATCAATAATTTCTTCTTCACGCTTTGGTGTGGCGCTGATAATTCTATCTGCTTCAATCATATGTTATAGCGCGTTCTTTAACGCCTCTCGAATAAGTTGTTCGCTTGTTGCACCTACCAGATTGACTTTTTTGATCATTTTTTCTGCATCAGCAGGCTTATATCCTAAGGCAATGAGAGCATCACGGGCTTCATCACTCGGTTCAGCAGATGATGCCATGATGGTTTCATGAGGTTGTTCAACAAATAAGTCTGTTTGGGATAAGCCTTTAAACTTGCCTTTTAACTCAACTAATAACCGCTCTGCCGTTTTCCGTCCAATGCCTGGAATTTTTGTGAGTTTGGCTAATTCTTCGTTTTCTACCGCACTGGCAAATTGAGAAACCGACATCGCAGAAAGAATGGCAAGGGCTAATTTAGGACCAACACCATTCGTTTTGATGAGCTCTCTAAAAAGCGTTCTGTCTTGCTTTTGGGCAAAGCCAAATAATAGATGTGCATCTTCTCGCACGACTAAATGCGTAAAGATGGTTGTATCTTCGCCAATTTGAGGTAAATTATAGAAACTTGTCATCGGCAAAAGTAGCTCGTAGCCAACACCTTGAACATCTAACAGCATTTCAGGCGGTTGTTTTTCAATAATTTTGCCATGTAATCGACCGATCATAAGATTCCTTAGGTCTATTGTTTAAAAATATGATGAAGTTTAACATAAACTGTATAAAAAATCATTATTATTTATACAGCAGTAATGGAATTATTCGGCTTTAATATCTTTTCTAAACGAAACCATTAACTGGTCAATTTTGAAATTTTCCGTATCAATAATTTCAAACTTATATTGATCGTAGAGAACAAAATCCGTTTTTTTCGGAATTTTTCGTAGCATATACATCATAAAGCCCCCAATCGTCTCATAATTTTCCGGATTTGGGAAAGATTCGATATCTAAGGCTTTCATTACGTCCTCTAAAGGCGTTGCACCATCAATAAGCCAAGAATCTTCATCACGGCGGACAATTTGTTCTTCTTCTGTTGAAACTAATTCTCCCATCACAATGCTCATTACATCATTTAAGGTAATAATGCCGACCACCAAAGCGTATTCATTGACGATAACGGCAAAATCTTCGCCGGCAGATTTAAATAGCTCAAGCACTTCATAAAGTGAAAGTGTATCAGGAATAAAAAGCGGCTTACGTAATAATCGTTGATCCGTGAGTGAGACACTTTCGTTTTTAAGGTATTGGGTCAGTAAATTGTGTGACTCGACATACCCTAAAATTTTATCTAAACCATTATCACAAATCAGTAATTTAGAGTGTGGATCTTCGCCAATGGTTTGAAGCACTTGTTCTTTATTATCGGTGCGATCAAGAAAAATAATGTTTTCACGTGTCGTCATGGTTGAAGTTACACGGCGCTCTTGCATCTCAAAGACATTTTCAATGAGATAGTGTTCATGGGTTTTTAGCACCCCTGCTTTCGCCCCTGCATCAACAACGGCAACAATATCTTCAGTTGTCATATTGTCTTGGCGCACGGTTGAAATGCCAAATACACGAAACATCATATTGGCAATAAAGTCAAAAAACATCACAAGCGGTTTAAAAAGAAAAATACTAAACGACATGATACCGATAGTACGTACTGCGATTTTTTCCGGATGAGTCATCGCCAATCTTTTTGGCATCAGATCAGCAAATAAAACAAATGAGGAAGTAACGAGCGCAAAGGCAGTCCATGAGGCAGCACTATCTACCCATTCGGCTTGGGTATATTGTGAGAACAGTTGGCTAAAATAAGGATTGATCGCACTTTCTCCCACAACCCCACCAAAGATTGCCACCATATTTAAGCCGATTTGCACTACGGTAATAAAGCGCCCTGGTTGCTCTTGTAATTTCATGACTTTTTCAGCACGCAAATCGCCTTCATTTACCATGGCTTGTAGTTTTAATTTTCTGGCACCGGCTAATGAAATTTCAGCGGCAGAAATGACAGCACTGATAATGATGAGTAATAAGATGATGAGGATTGCTTCAAATAAGCCCATGATAATGTAGATGCTCCTTAGTAAGATAAACGATGTTTATTATAGCGTATTTTGGTAAATTTTTTGCCAAATCAGACCGCTTGTTGGCGGTGTTTGAATACAAAAATGGGTATTTTGATACTCAAATTCTAGCTGATAGGCGTGTAAATACAGGCGGTCAGCCTTTTCGCCACCATATAGTGAGTCGCCTAAAATAGGGCTACCCAAACTCTTCATCGCAACTCGTAATTGATGTGTTCTCCCCGTGTGAGGATTGAGCGTAAACCACCGAAGTTGAGGGGCAACGGATTGTGAAGTAAATTGCGTTATCGCAGGGTTTTCTTTGGTATGACAGAGTTTCCAAGCGCTATTTCGGGATTTTTTCATATCGCCAACAATTTTTCCCTGTTTCTTTTTAGGTTTTGCTGTACTGAGTGCCCAATAGGTTTTTTGAATTTTGTGTTGCTTAAATAAGTGATAAAACTCAACCGCCGCCTCTTTTGTTAAAGCGAGAATCAGCAAACCGGAAGTCGCTTTATCAAGACGATGAACAAGCCAAACTTGCGGAACACTGAGTTGCAGTGCAATACGTTCTGTAAGCCCTGTGGCTTCGTTATCTTTATGTACGCTAATACCTTCAGGTTTATCAATGACAATAAAATCAGGGTGCTGGAAGCAGACTGTAAAATGGGAGGACATTTGCTATAATCTCGTAAAATTTTTCATTATTTTAGCAAGGAAATACAATGGCATTGAACATTTATTTAGTTCGACATGGCAAAACGGTGTGGAACATCGAGGGGCGATTACAAGGCTCGGGAGATTCCCCGTTGGTTGAAGAAGGAATTGAAGGGGCAAGAAAAGCGGGAAAAGCGCTTCAACATATCCCTTTTTCGGCGGCTTATTCAAGCATGCAAAAACGTGCACAAGATACAGCGAATTTCATTTTGGCGGAAAATCAGCACAAAAATATTCCTCATTTTCATCACAAGGGCTTAAATGAATTTGATTTTGGCAGTTGGGAAGGAACCAAATCCGTAGATTTATATGAGAATGATGAATATTGGGTTATGAAAAAAACGCCGGCAGAGTATAAAGCTGAAACGAACGGAGGAGAAACCTACGAACAACTTTATCAGCGTGCCTTAACGGCATTTAACCATATTGCTCAGGTACATCAAGATCATGAAAATGTGTTAATTGTCGCTCATGGCATGACGCTCACGGTTTTAACGGCAGTGTTAAAAGGTTTACATTGGTCGGAGTGCCGAGATGAAACAAAACATAGTTTTGTGATTAACACGGCGATCAATATTGCTCAAGTGGAGAATGGGCAGGTAAGTTTAATTGAATTTAATAACGTGGAACATTTAGCTTAATTGAATTTGCAAGCGGTCATAAAAATTTGACCGCTTGTATTTTTTAAAGGAAGTAACTTATTCCGTCATAAATTAATTTTGAGCCAAACGCGATAAAAATTACACCGGCAATATTATCAATATAACGACTATATTTTGTATAAAATAATCTTACGGGTTTGCGTGAAAATAAAAATGCAACTAAACAGAAATAAATAAATGTTGAAATCACAAATAAAAACAAAAGTTCAAAGAGTTGAATAGTCTCTGTAAAATTGCCTAAAAAAGCAGAAATAACACTGGTGAAATAAACGCCGGCTTTTGCATTAAAAATATTGATCATCAGCCCTTTTCTGATTTCAGTGAAAGGACGAAGTACAATAAGGTTTTGTTTATTTTCATTAAATTGCGCATTTTGCGTGCTCTTTATCATCTTCAAACCGATATAAATCAGATAGCTTCCACCAAGGAGCATAATGATATATTGAATTATCTCGCCTGCACTGTGTTTTAGCCATGCTAACCCAAATATCGCAAATGCTGCCCAAAAGATAATCCCGAGAGAAATCCCCGTTGCGGCAAGAAAACCAGCCTTATTCGAATGACTAGCAGATTGTTTTACCACGTAGAAAAAATCAGGACCTGGGCTTGCTAAGCCTACTAAATGAATAAAAAGAATTGTCAGCATATCATTAAATAATAACGTAAATAAGATGTAATGAAATTAATGCAAAAATTGCTGCAATAATATCGTCGAGCATAATACCTAACCCACTTTCAAATTTTTCATCAAAATAACGAATAGGGTAGGGTTTTAAAATATCAAATAAGCGAAAAACAATAAATGTTAAAATATAATAAAGGGTATTATATTCAGGTAAAAAAGCAAACATAAGGAAAATCGCAACAATTTCATCCCAAACGATGCGGCCATCATCATGTACTTGCAGATCATCAGCCGTTTTTTGGCAAATATAACAACCTGAGATAAAAGAAATCAATGTCAGTACAAGGAAGAAAAATGGGCTATGCGTTATTTCCCAAAACAATATTGCAACTAAAAGCCCGACGAATGTGCCCCAAGTGCCTGGTGCCGGTTTGAGTAAACCGGACCCAAATCCGACAGCGAGAAAATGAATAGGTTTTTTTAAGTTGGGTTTTATCATAATAAATCCTATTTAAAGTGATCAAATCCACCTTGTTGAGGTAAGGGGACGATTTGGTGATTTTTATATAAAATAAGACCGCTTGTTGATGGTGTTATTTTTCCAATACAAGTGACCTTAATACCTTGAGAACGTAAGGTTTGCTCCATTTTTTCACGGTTATCGTTACTCACAGTAAAGCAAAGTTCGTAATCTTCGCCACCGGTTAGTGCAAATTGTTCTGCTTGATTTTCATAGACTGAAAGCAAGTGTTGAGAAAGCGGCAGCCCTTCAAGGTAAAGTTCGGCACCAACTTGGCTTTTCTTTAAAATATGCCCTAAATCGGCAAGTAGTCCATCGGAAATGTCTATCGCACAGCAAGAAAAAGCATTTAACGCCAGTCCTAGCTCAACACGAGGTGTTGGACGAAGATGTCTTTGTACTAAATAGCGGTAAGATTCGGTGGATAAATTACCATTTTTTAATAAGAGATCTAAACCGGCTGCGCTATCGCCTAATGTGCCCGAAACAAAAATCCAATCGCCAATTTGAGCTTTGTGGCGAAAGAGGCCCTTTCCTTTTGGCAATATGCCTTGCGCAGTAAGTGTGAGTGAGAGATGACCTTGTGTCGTATCGCCACCAATTAAATCAACATGGTACCGATTTAAAATAGCAAATAAACTTTGGCTAAATTCAGCCAACCAATTATGTTGGATCTTAGGTAAAGTTAGTGCAAGTGAAATCCATGCCGGAGATGCTCCCATTGCGGCAAGATCACTTAAATTTACCGCAACGCTTTTATAGGCAAGATCAGATGCAGAGATATTTGGCAAAAAGTGAGTGCCGCATACAAGTGTATCCGTAGTTATTGCGAGAGTATCATTTGCCCCGATTTGGGTAACAGCACAATCATCGCCAATAGAGAGAGAGACATCTGCACGTTGTGAAGGCTTGCTAAAATACTGTTGGATAAGATCAAATTCGCCCATCGTTATCTCTTTTTAATAAAAAAAGCGAGCTTTTGCCCGCTCTTTGTTACATAGAATAGATTATTTACGACCTAAAGAAGGTGCTAGTTTATCTAAGACGCCATTGATATATTTGTGGCTATCGTCGGAACCAAATGCTTTAGCCACTTCGATGGCTTCGTTGATAATGACCTTGTAAGGAGTATCTTGTTCAAAATGGAGCTCAAAAGCAGCCATACGTAAAATACTACGTTCAATTAAATCCACATTTTCCGGATTACGATCTAAAAACGGTTGTAATGAGCGATCAATTTCATCAATACTTGCAACGGTGCCACGAAAAATACGCGTAAAGAGTGCTTTATCAATTTTACCTTCTGTATCAGGATCTTCTGCTGCAAAAGTATCAGTATGAAATACCAGTTCAATTTCTTCTACGCTGTTTTGTGAAATAGCCCAAGAGTATAAGGCTTGTACCGCACATTCTCTAGCACGGCGGCGAGGAGTTAGTTTCATATAACCTCTATAAAATAAGTAATAAAAATCCTTTATATTCTATCATAGTTTCTTGCTATTTTGTTTGGATTTCTGAGGTCGCGCATTTATATCATTTGCTTGAATAATATAAGGTGTAACAAAAATAACCAATTCTCGCTTACTAATTTGATCTTTCTGATAACTAAAGAGATGTTTCAAAAAGGGAATTGAGCCTAATACAGGGACACGATCACTATCTTTTGTTTTTAAATGTTGGAAAATCCCTCCTAAGACAATGGTTTCGCCATGTTTGGCAAAAACTTGCGTATTTAACTCTTGTTTATCAATAGAGACGGCAGCATTGTCTGAAGTAGAGCTTATAACAGACTGTCCTTGTGAATTTTGCGTTACGACTAAATCCATCAAAATTTGGTTATCTTTAGAGATATGTGGTGTAACTTGTAACCCAAGCACCGCTTCTTTAAATTCCACATCATAAGTTTCAGATTTACGATCATAAATGGCATAAGGGATCTCGGTACCTTGTTTGATGCTGGCTAATTTTTTATTAGTCGTAAGCAATCGAGGGCTTGCAATAATTTCAACACTGTTTTCTTGTTCTAGTGCAGAGAGCTCAAGATCAAGTACTTTGGAATTGATTGAAGCAACTTGTAATACCGCAGAGGCTCCGCCACTTACAGGAAAATTCACATTAAGATTTTTGGTTGAATCCACGCCATTTCCTTCAAGTGTTCCTCCCAATCGGCTATGGGAAGCATTTGGCGATAACATACCCCAACGAACGCCAAGTTCATGTAAATTTTCGCTACTGATAGTCACGATTCTCGCTTCAATGGCAATTTGTTCGGTAGGTTTATCTAACTCTTTGATAAGAGACACCATATTTTTTATAGAAGATGGATTATCTTTGATAATTAAGCTATTACTCCGTTCATCAAAGTGAATATACCCGCCATCAGATAAAACGGAGCCATTACCTTTGGTAAGGGAATCAATGACTTCAGATGCTTTGGCATATTGTAGTTTTATTGTTTTTGTTACGATGATAGGTTTTTTTTCAACAACGATTTCAGCTGTTTTTACAGGTGGTTGAGGGATATCTACACGATTTTCTTCTTTCTTTTCACTCACGTAGTAAATGTTGCCTTCTTTACTTAAATCAAGTTTATTGATTTTTGTGATACTTTTTAAAATGGTTTCAAGCGGACTATTTTCTAAGCGTAACGTGGTAAAGCTATCCACATCTTGATTCAGTACAATATTTGTTTCGGATTCGCCTGCAAGATAAGTAAGAATTTGTGGCGTAGGCGCATTTTTTAAAATTAATGAATATTGGTTCGCAAAAAGAGAAAAAGGAATAAAAAATAATAAATAAAGCCATTTTTTCATCTGATTATCCTAAATTTTTAATGTGATTTCATGGGGCGATTGACAATTTTCTGTTAATGCCCAATTTATGTATTTAATATTTTTTAGTGTGATTTCAGTAAATTGAATAAGTGATTCTTTAAGAAAATCATTTGCCGCAAAATCAAAAATTTGATTATGCTTATCGATAAATAAAGATTTTATATTATCGTCTTTTTTGATGATGCCAATGAGTTTTAAATCTTCAAATTCAACGGGGAGATTTAATTCATTTATTTTTTCGGGTAAGGGGCATGTTGTAAAATTCTGTAATGATTTTGTCGGTTTTTCTTCTTTGTTTGTCTTTTCTCCCTCTCCATAAAATGGATCGGCGAATAAAAGATTTGGTATAAAAAGCATAAAATAAAGTAACTTTTTCATTTGTGTTTTCCTTGTCATTATTCAATGAGCTGTAACGTTGCATTAAGCTGAATTAAATGCGCTCTATTCAATTTAGTTAAGCTAAGTTCTTTAAATCGCAGCATTTTAAAGCCAGTAAGATCATGAATGATCGTAAAAATCGTTTTGGGCTGCTGATTAATCGTAATCGTGATCGACCTATTGTTTTCCATGCTCCATTGAATATTCTCAACTTCTGCATGATAGCGATGAAACAATTGTTCAAGGCTTTGACTGATTTGAGATAATGTCTTGTCTTTTTCATTTTGCTCTTTTTGCTTATTCATTAAATTTGCAAATAATGTTGCTTTTTTTACCGCTTCTTGCTCAAGATTCTGATATTCTTCTTCAAACTTTTGATAAGAGTGTTGATGTCGAAGCATTTGTGATGTTGGATAAGTTATTGTTACTAACACAAGTAATATGATTATTTTTCTTAAGTGTAGATTTAAATAATCAATAAACTTAAATAAGGTGGAATGAGGCTTTAAATAAAAAGCTTGAATATATTTATTTATCATGATTTTTCTGTGTGATAATTAAGCTAAATTCTGTTTTTGATTTTTCATTCGTTTGTAGATTCTCTACTTTAATTGAAAACCCTTTTTCTTCTAAAAAATCTTCTAATGTGGAGAGTTCTTGCTGTTTTTCATACTTGCCTATTATTTTTATTTTTGTGCCATTTTCGTCGTAAAACCGAATATCTGAAATTCCACCGGATTTAATAGGCACTTGCTGAATTAAATAATTAAATTTTGTTACGAGCTGAGCATCTAGTAAGGTGCTTAAATCTAGAGTATGAGTATATTTAGATTGCTCAATTTTCTGTTCCAACTGACTTAACATGCGCTTTTTTTGTTGAATTTGATCAACAAGTAACAGCTGTTTTGCGGTAGCATTTTGTTGATAAATAAAGGTCATGCTAAAAACGAGCATGCTGAAAAAGCCGGTAAAAAGTAATTTAATGACGGCGTTAGCATGAGTCTCTCCCCACTTTTCTTGATGAAAAGCAGTCAGGTTTATTCCTTTTTCTAGCTGTGCCATAGTGCTGCTCCTAAAGCTAAAACATAAATTTCGGGATGGATTATCTCTGAAGGTAAGCACAAGCTCTCAAGAGATATTGCATCTTCAGGCATCTCTGGACAAAAAATTAATTCGTTTTCTTTAAATGTAAATGCTTTGTTTTGGTAAACATAATTGAACATTTTTTGGTTTTGCTGTTCACTATTAAGTAGCGCATGAATTCCTCTTTGCCAGCAATGAAGTTCGCAGTCTAAAATGGTCTGCTTATTGATGATAAGCGGATCGGCAAATGCTTTACGTAAAGCATAAATAGATACTCGCTTGACACTTTGATTCGGTATTTCTGTGGTAGTAAAGTCAAAATACATCTCTTCAAGAGGGATAGGGAGTTCCTGCTTTATCATTTGTAATACCTGCTTATGTTGTGTTGTTTGAGAATGCGTATTCGCTGTTACATAATATTTTCGCCAAATATATTGATAGGGAATTGGGCGAATTAAATGACTCAAGGTGTGAGGTTGAAACTGTTGTTTAATGAATGTCGTTAAATCAATCGGCTTTTTTTGCCAGATGACATGTTCTTGCCCATGTTGAAAATGGACTAAACAGCAATATTCATTGTTCTCAGCGATACCTACTTTGAGGGAGATTGAGGATTTCTTATTTAAAAGTAATGTAAAGAATGACATATAATTTCCCAATTTATCAGTTTATTAGCGATTTAAAGTGTTTTTTCATTTATACTTAGCATTATTTCATGAGCTATATTAGTAGTTCTTCTTTATTTGTCATTTACCAAAAGAGATTTTTTCGATGAAGATCGCAAAAATAATTTTAAGTACTTTGCTTACCTTGTTGATTATTGGCGGTATTGCGGCAGCTGTGATTTATATGCATATCCGCGAGAGTTTGCCCGATGTATCAACACTTAAAAATGTTGAACTCCAACAGCCTATGCAGATTTTTACTGCAGACGGAAAATTAATGGGGGAAGTAGGGGAAGAAAGACGTATACCGGTTAAATTATCAGATATCCCAAAACCTTTAATTGATGCAATTATTGCAACGGAAGACGTTCGATTTTATGAGCATAAAGGCGTTGATCCGAAAGGTATTGCTCGGGCTTTATATCGTTCAAGTCAAGGGGATACGCAAGGTGCGAGTACGATTACACAGCAGTTAGCTCGCAATTTTTTCTTAACACCAGAACGAAATATTGAACGTAAAATTAAAGAAGCAATTCTTGCCTTAGAAATTGAAAAAGTATTAACTAAAGATGAAATTTTAGAGCTTTATCTTAATAAAATTTATTTAGGTTATCGTTCTCATGGTGTTGCGGCGGCAGCAAAAACCTATTTTAATAAAACATTAGATCAATTAACGCTTGGTGAAATTGCAATTATTGCAGGTTTACCAAAGGCACCTTCTACGATGAATCCAGCTTATTCAGTTAAGCGCGCGGAAAATCGACGTAATGTGGTGCTAGGGCGTATGCTTGAGGTTGGAAAAATCACTAAAGAGCAATATGAAGCTGCTAAAAAAGAGATTGTAGAGTCAAAACTTTATGGTGCTGCTTTAGAATTTAGGGCGGATTATGTGACTGAAATGATTAGACAAGAGATGGTTAAACGTTTCGGTGAAGAGGTCGCTTATAACAAAGGCTTTAGAGTTTATGCCACGGTTCTTTCTACAGATCAAAAAGCTGCTCAAGAAGCTTTGCGTGAAAACCTTATTCAATATGACCGCAGACATGGCTGGAGAGGTGCATCGAAACTTTGGGATGGTAAGGCGTGGGATGATGAAAAAATTATTGATCATTTAAGTAAATTACCTAATTCAGAGCCATTTACTGCGGCTGTGGTAATGTCGAGTAATAAGAATAGCTATACGATTATGCTACCGAATGGCGATAAGGTTGATATGAAAAAATCAAATGCGTCATTTGGGCGTTTGATTAAATTAAATACTGGAGAACAAATTTGGGTACGCCAAGCTAAAAAAGGTGGTGAATGGCATTTAGGACAAATACCAGCTGTGAATTCAGCATTAGTATCTCTAAATAGCGATAATGGTGCTATTGAGGCTATTGTTGGGGGCTTTAGCTTTGAACAAAGTAGTTTTAATCGAGCAACCCAATCACTTGTTCAAGTTGGTTCTTCAATTAAGCCATTTATTTATGCTGCAGCGATGAATAAAGGATTGAGTTTATCAAGCACGATTAGCGATAGTCCTATTACAATTACTAAACGAGGACAAAAGCCTTGGACACCTAAAAATGCGGATGGGCGTTATGAAGGTCCTCTTCGTTTACGTGTGGCCTTAGGCAAATCTAAAAATATGGTTGCTATTCGTACATTACAAATGGCGGGTGTGGATTATGTTGCCGAATATTTAGAGCGTTTTGGTTTTAACCGCAATCAATTTGTTGCAACAGAAGCGCTTGCTTTAGGTGCGGCATCATTTACGCCATTAGAAATGGCTCGTGCTTATGCGGTATTTGATAATGGTGGTTTTTTAATTGAGCCTTATATTATTGAGCGAATTGAAGATAGCCAAGGTAATGAATTATTCAAGGCAAATCCTGCTGTTGCTTGTATTACGTGTAATGATATCCCAGTTAAATATCCAGAACCGGAATATTTTGATGGGGTAAAAATTCATAATGAAGAGCAGTTATTTCAATCTTTAAAAGATAATGAAACAGTATCAACAGATGAAGTAACGGAAGAGGTTGTTGATAGCGAGGAACCTGTAATTGCTCCGAAAATAAAAGATAATGCACCAAGCTTAATGGCTGCTTCTACAAAAAATATATCGGGAACGATATACGCACCAAGAGTAATTAGTGGAGAACTAGCTTTCTTAATAAGAAGTGCTTTAAATAGTGCTATTTATGGAGAACAAGGGCTTTCTTGGAGAGGAACGAGTAAAGATCTTGCGAATACCTTTAAGCGTAAGGATATTGGAGGAAAAACAGGAACAACAAATAATGCTAAGGTAACTTGGTATGCTGGATTTGGAGCTAATATTGTTACAACGGTTTATGTCGGTTTTGATGATAACAAGCATGATTTAGGTCGTGGAGAAGCTGGTGCTAAGACAGCGATGCCAGCATGGGCAAATTACATGAAAGTTGCGCTTGCTGACAAAAAAGATCGCGAAATACCATTACCTGCTAATATTGTTGAAGCGAAGGTTGATGCGACAAGTGGATTCTTAGGTAACAGTGTTTCAGAGTATTTTATTAAAGGGACTGAACCAACGAAAAAATACGTTGTAGAAAGAGCCTATGATATCTTAGATAAACAATCTACTCCTACACAGCCTCGAGTCTCGCCAAAAGATGCGGGAGGAGGAGTACGTTTAGGGTTGCCTCCGAAAGGCGTATTAGCATCGCCTTCTGGTGGAGAATTATTCTAAGCTATTTGATATACATAATTTTTAGGGATAATTTTCCCCTAAAGGTTGAAATTAGGTACAATTTCTTGAGATAATTGTACCTAATTATTTTTAGGCGATTTGTGGTGTTTTTTAATCAAGTTGAGTCGAGAAGTTAAATGATGATTTTTCGCGATTTTTTTCATAAAACAGACCGCTTGTAATTTAGATAATACAAGCGGTCGTTTTTCTTCCCACAAGTCAAAGGTAAACAACTCTTTTTTAATGAGAAGACAATGGCAGAAAAACGCAATATTTTCTTAGTAGGTCCAATGGGGGCTGGCAAAAGCACAATCGGTCGCCAATTAGCTCAAATGCTCGGAATGGAATTTTTTGATTCAGATTCGGTTATTGAAGAGCGAGCTGGTGCAGATATTGATTGGATCTTTGATGTTGAAGGCGAAGCAGGTTTCCGCAAACGTGAAGAGCGCATTATCAATGAATTAACTCAAGGGCAAGGTATAGTTTTATCAACGGGTGGTGGTTCTGTTTTATCTAAAGATAATCGTAATATGCTTTCAGCTCGTGGTATCGTTATCTATCTTGAGACAACCATTGATAAACAGTTCGAGCGTACACAGCGTGATAAAAAACGCCCTCTATTACAAACGGAAGATCCAAGAAAAACCTTAGAAGAATTAGCAAAAATTCGTAATCCGTTATATGAAGAAATTGCGGATATTACGCTGCAAACCGATGACCAAGCTGCTAAAGTTGTGGCAACAAATATTATTGATATGATTGATAACTTACAGTAAATCATAGCTTTTTAATAAAATAAGGTGGCAAGTATGTTACAAGTAAATGTTGAGCTAAAAGAACGTCGTTATCCGATTACGATCGCAGCAGGTTTATTAACTAAGCCTGAAAGTTATGCACCATTAAAGGCAGGCGATAAAGTGATGATCGTGTCTAACCCGACAGTTGCTCAACATTACCTTGCTACCGTTGAAAACACGCTGAAACAGTTAGGTTGCTCGGTTGATTCGGTGTTGATTCCTGATGGCGAAAAATATAAAACGCTCGAATCATTAAATATGATTTTTACGGCATTGCTGGAGAAAAATCATAATCGAGATACCACGCTTATTGCGCTTGGTGGCGGAGTGATTGGTGATGTTGCCGGTTATGCAGCGGCTTCTTACCAGCGCGGTATTCGTTTTATTCAAATTCCAACCACATTACTTTCTCAAGTCGATTCTTCTGTGGGAGGCAAAACCGCAGTCAATCATCCATTAGGGAAAAATATGATTGGCGCATTCTATCAACCGATTTCTGTGATCATTGATACAAATACCCTTCATACCCTAGCAAAACGAGAAGTGAGTGCCGGTTTGGCGGAAGTGATTAAGTATGGGGCGATTTTCGATCTGCCATTCTTTGAATGGTTGGAAGAAAACATTGATAATTTGGTTGCTTTAGAACAAAGTGCTTTAGAGTATTGTATTCAACGTTGTTGCCAGCTAAAAGCAGATGTTGTGGCAAGAGATGAAACTGAAAAAGGCGATCGTGCCTTATTAAATTTAGGACATACTTTCGGACACGCAATTGAAGCGCATATGGGCTATGGCAACTGGTTACACGGTGAAGCCGTTTCAGTGGGAATGCTGGAAGCCGCCGAGTTATCCCGTATCTTAGGCGATTTAACCGAACAAGATGTTGCCCGTTTAGAAAAATTATTGGCAAGAGCCGTGCTCCCAACGATCTCGCCTGATAGTATGGAACCGCAACAATACTTACCTTATATGTGGCGAGATAAAAAAGTGTTAAGCGGTCAGCTTCGTCTGATCTTACTTAAATCCCTTGGCAACGCTTATGTAACGGCACAAGCAACTGAAGAACAGGTTGTCGCAGCGATTGAAAAATTTACGCAAAGATAAAAAATGAGCGAAAAACAACGTGCTTTTCTCAAATGGGCTGGCGGTAAATACCGTTTAGCTCAAGATATTCGTAAGAACTTGCCCCCAAGCATTCCGCAGGGGGCTTGTTTCGTTGAGCCGTTTGTTGGTGCAGGTTCTGTGTTTTTAAATACCGATTTTGATCGCTATTTACTGGCGGACATCAACCCCGATCTCATTAACTTATTTAATGCAGTAAAAAATAATGTAGAGCACTATATTCAGCAAACACAAGCACTTTTTCTTGCGCCTAACGCCAATAGCAAAACCTTTTATCTTGCTCGCCGAGCCGAATTTAACGCCTCTGAAGATCCTTTTCAGCGTTCGGTCTTGTTTCTCTATTTAAACCGTTTTGGTTTTAACGGTTTATGTCGCTATAACAAAAAACGGGGCTATAACGTCCCCTTTGGGCGTTATAAAACACACTATTTCCCTGAAAAAGAGCTACGTTTCTTTGCCCAAAAAGCCCAAAAAGCAGAATTTATCTGTGCGGATTTTGAACAGGTTTTTGCGTATTTAAGAGAAAAAAACGACAACTATATCGTCTATTGCGATCCGCCTTATGCACCTTTACAGCAAGATACGAACTTTACCCAATACGCCGGCGGTGGTTTTAGTTTAGAGCAGCAAATTCGTTTAGCTAAATTGGCAAAACAGGCGGCATTTAATCATATTCCAGTGTTAATTTCTAACCATGATACCGAATTTACCCGTCAAATTTATCAAGGCGCAACACTAACCAAAATACGTGTACAGCGTTCTATTGGGCAGAAAGCCGAATCTCGGGGAAAGGTTGCTGAATTACTTGCTTTATTTACGAAAAATGGGGAATGACTCCCCATTTTTTAGGCTTTTTGAATCACAATTTCCCAAGCTGCATCATCTACCTGAGCAAAATGAGTTACTGGATAGCCATTTTCAGCTGCCCAACGGGGTAAGTTTTCGGTGGCTTCAGCACAGGTAAATTGAATTAGCAATTCATCGCCAGTCTCCAATTCGATGATTTTCTTTTTGGCTTCCATTAATGGAAAAGGGCATAAATGTCCATTCGTATCAAGTACATAACGCATAATGTTCTCCTTAATTAACTTGTTTTGTTGGGCGGACGTAAATGAAATAACACATAATCCATACGCCAACCATAATGAAGAAGAGCGATATCCAACCTTTAGCACTCATCACGGCGGTTGCCGTTAAGCCATTGCCAATGGTACAGCCACCAGCCAAGGAAGCACCGACTCCCATCAATAATCCACCGACGACGCTATTGCGGAAGGTTTTTAGATCAGGCATTCGCCATTTAAATTCACGGCTACCTTTTGCGGCAATATAAGAACCGAGCATAATTCCTAATACAAGAAAAACGCCCCAGTTAATCCGTTTCATTTCGCCAGTGGTTAAAAACATCACAATATTTGCGGAAGGACCTGTAATACCTAAACCAGCCGTTTTGCCATCTAAGCCATTGACAGCCCAAGCGGCAAAAGCGAGCAAACCAACCAAAATACCTGCAACAAATGGATGTAATTTTTTCTCAAAAAGATAATGACGAAGCCCTGTATAACGAGCAGGCAATGTTGCCATTTTAAGCGTCGGTTTGCTCAGGATTTTATATACGCCAAAAACCGTTACTACAATTAATAACGCCACAAGCCACCAAACCGAAATCCCTAATGTCGCAGCAAGATTTTCATTCATCTTGCCGTATTGTCCCATTGCCTTCGTGAAATCGCTTAATGCTCCAAATCGCATAGCTGCTGCACTAATCATATACATAATCAATGCCACCCAACTGCTGATTAAGCCTTCCCCTGCGTGATACCACGTTCCTGTCGCACAACCGCTGGCAAGGATAATACTAATACCAAACAGAATCGATCCAATCACAATGGAAAACAGCGAGAAATCTTTATAAGGCGAACCGATGTAACCAAGTTCCATCAAGGTTAAAACACCAATACTTTGCACCGAAATGGCGATTAACAAGGCATAAAACATTCGATGATTTTTTGCAAGATACATATCTCGAAAACCACCGGTTAAGCAGAAACGAGAGCGTTGAAAGACAAAGCCAAGTAATCCGCCGATTAGCAAGGCTGAGAGAAATGACCAAAACATAACTAAACCTTAGTATAATGTAATGTGAAAGGAGATTATATTTTAAGCAAACGTTTTCTTCTGTCAAAATGCAAAATGTTATTTTGTGATGTTGTTCACAAAATAATTTGAGATACTGAAAATGACGTTTTTTTGTGATAAAATACACTTGCTTTTTCGTCCGCCCGTTTGTGAGGGCGAGTAAAGCAACTTGCAAAAAAATTTGAAAAACTGACCGCTTGCAAGCGGTCTTTTGTTTTGAAAAATTTACAAATTTTATTTAAATCAACAAGTAACCTTTCGTATGGGTTACCACTGTATAAGGATTAACAATGCCAATTATTACTTTACCTGATGGCTCACAACGCCAATTCGACAACCCAGTTTCTGTGATGGAAGTGGCTCAAAGTATCGGTGCAGGTCTTGCGAAAGCAACAATCGCAGGGCGTGTAAACGGTGAACGCCGCGATGCTTCTGACATTATCAGCGAAGATGCTACCCTTGAAATTATTACCGCAAAAGATGAAGACGGTTTAGAGATCATCCGTCACTCTACGGCACACTTACTGGGGCACGCAATCAAACAACTTTTCCCGAACGTGAAAATGGCGATTGGTCCGACAATCGACAACGGTTTCTACTATGACATTGATTTAGACCGCTCTTTAACCCAAGAAGATATTGATGCGTTAGAAAAACGTATGTTAGAGCTGGCGAAGACCAATTACGATGTGGTAAAAAAACGAGTGAGCTGGCAGGAAGCAAGAGATACGTTTGAAAGCCGTGGCGAGCCGTACAAAATGGCGATTTTGGACGAGAATATCAGTAAAGATGATCATCCGGCGCTTTATCATCACGAAGAATATATCGATATGTGCCGTGGTCCGCATGTGCCGAATATGCGTTTCTGCCATCACTTCAAATTACAAAAAGTGGCAGGGGCATACTGGCGTGGCGACAGCAAAAATAAAATGTTGCAACGTATTTACGGTACAGCATGGGCAGATAAGAAACAACTTGCCGACTATTTACAACGCTTAGAAGAAGCGGCAAAACGTGACCACCGTAAAATCGGTAAAGCGTTAGATTTATACCATATGCAAGAAGAAGCACCAGGTATGGTGTTCTGGCACAATGACGGTTGGACGATTTTCCGTGAGCTTGAAACCTTCGTGCGTACTAAATTAAAAGAATACGATTACCAAGAAGTAAAAGGTCCGTTTATGATGGACAGAGTACTTTGGGAGCGTACAGGTCACTGGCAAAACTATGCGGATTTAATGTTTACTACCCAATCAGAAAACCGTGAGTATGCGATTAAACCAATGAACTGCCCGGGGCACGTTCAGATTTTCAATCAAGGCTTAAAATCTTACCGTGATTTACCAATTCGTATGGCGGAGTTTGGTTCTTGTCACCGTAACGAGCCATCGGGTTCACTGCACGGTTTAATGCGTGTACGTGGCTTTACTCAAGACGATGCCCATATTTTCTGTACAGAAGAGCAAATTGAGAGTGAAGTAACCAGCTGTATCAAAATGGTTTACGACATTTACAGCACCTTTGGTTTTGAAAACATTGCCGTAAAACTTTCAACACGTCCGGAAAACCGTATCGGTGACGATGCAATGTGGGATCGTGCCGAAGAAGGTCTTGCAAACGCATTACGCAATAACGGCTTGGAATATGAAATTCAAGAAGGCGAAGGTGCATTTTATGGCCCAAAAATTGAGTTCGCCTTACGTGACTGTTTAGATCGTGAATGGCAATGTGGTACGGTGCAATTAGACTTTGCTTTACCTGGTCGTTTAGATGCCTCTTATGTGGCAGAAGACAATGGTCGCCGTACTCCTGTGATGATCCACCGTGCGATTTTAGGCTCAATCGAGCGTTTTATCGGTATTATCACCGAAGAATACGCAGGCTTCTTCCCAGCGTGGTTGGCACCGGTTCAAGCAGTGGTAATGAACATTACCGACAGCCAAGCGGAATACGTGCAAAAAGTAGTGAAACAACTTTCTGACGCGGGCTTGCGTGTGAAAGCGGATCTACGTAACGAAAAAGTTGGCTTTAAAGTACGTGAACACACCTTACGCCGTGTGCCTTATATGCTTGTTTGCGGTGATAAAGAAATCGCTGAAGGCAAAGTCTCTGTGCGTACCCGTAAAGGTGCAGACTTAGGCACTTACAAAGTAGAAGAGTTTGTCGAAATCTTAAAATCACAAGTACGTGGACGTGAGTTGAAGTTACTTGGCGAAGAATAGTTTTTTGCAAACTATCATTGAAAAAACACCGCTTGCAAGGGCGGTGTTTTTTTGTCTGTAAAATAGGGAATTTTCTTTAATATGTTTAGTTAGCTGCTGGTTTAACTAGGCGAGAAGGCGATCCTATGCTATAGTTAAAGCCATTTGTATATGATTTAATTTAAAGCGAGATTTTTGTGAACTTTGATCCTCAAAATATGCCTAAACACGTTGCAATTATTATGGACG
Source organism: Actinobacillus porcitonsillarum (assembly GCF_003101015.1). Classification (NCBI taxonomy): domain Bacteria; kingdom Pseudomonadati; phylum Pseudomonadota; class Gammaproteobacteria; order Pasteurellales; family Pasteurellaceae; genus Actinobacillus; species Actinobacillus porcitonsillarum. The sequence goes on from NZ_CP029206.1 coordinate 1,276,809, forward strand.
GTAACGGTCGCTGGGCAAAGCAGCAAGGGAAATTACGCGTTTTTGGCCATCAAAATGGCGTAAAAGCGGTGCGTTCTGCGGTAAGTTTTGCAGCAAAACATGGTATTAAAGTTTTAACACTCTATGCTTTTAGTAGCGAAAATTGGAGTCGCCCCGAAGCTGAAGTTTCTGCTTTGATGGCGTTATTCATGAAGGCTTTGGACTCTGAAGTTAAGAAATTACACAAAAATAATATTCGTTTGAAAATTATTGGCGATAAATCGGGTTTTAGTGAGACGCTACAAAAACGTATTACTGAATCTGAACAATTAACCGCAACCAATACAGGGCTGATTTTAAATATAGCCGCAAATTACGGGAGCTATTGGGATATTACTCAAGCTGCTCAAAAAATGGCAGTGAAAGTGAAACTGGGTGAAATATCGGTATCAGACATTACCCCTACACTTTTTCAAAATGAGCTAGTCACAGAACATCAGCCTCAAGTTGATTTACTTATTCGAACAAGCGGTGAGCAAAGAATCAGTAACTTTTTATTATGGCAGATTGCTTATGCGGAACTCTTTTTTACCCCTGTACTTTGGCCGGATTTTAATGAGCAAGTTTTTAGTGAAGCAATTATGGCTTATCAACAACGCGAGCGACGTTTTGGTGGCTGTTAAGAGGAAAAATCAATGTTAAAAGAACGTGTATTATCTGCCATTGTGATGGTTTTAGCTGTCTTAGGCGCTATATTTGGGCTTTCCCCTTTACCTTTTACCATTTTTCTAGCCGCATTAGTTGTGATTGGAATGTGGGAGTGGGCACAGTTTATTGGTTTTAAAACACCAATGGCGAGAGCTGTGGTGGCTTCGGTTACGGCAAGCCTCTTTTTGTTGTTGATTGTGGCAAATACAGACTACATTATGGCGGCTCGTTTTTTAACAGATACGAGTGCGATTATCCTGTTTGTCTCTTGTGCATGGTGGCTGTTAGCCTTGGGTTTGGTTGTGACTTATCCTAAATCGGCTGCGATTTGGGAAAAATCAGTTGTTGCCAAATGCTTATTTGGTCTATGCACTTTAGTTCCTTTTTTTGTGGGAATGCTAGCGCTTCGTTTCCACAATTATAGCGTGGATCATTTTCAAGGTACTTACTTATTACTTTATGTTTGTTTATTAGTTTGGGGTGCCGATTCTGGGGCTTACTTCTTTGGACGAGCATTCGGTAAACGAAAACTTGCATCTAAAGTTTCTCCAGGTAAATCATGGGAAGGGGCGTTAGGTGGTTTATTAACATCGGGTATTATTGCGTTTGTTTTCTTAAAACTTGCCCCTCAAAATGTGTTTGGTCAAGAATTGGCAACAGTTCCTTTTATTCTATTATCGGTGGCGACAGTAGCGATTTCTGTGCTCGGTGATTTAGCAGAAAGTATGTTTAAACGTCAAGCTGGGATTAAAGATAGTAGTAATTTAATTCCTGGGCATGGTGGTGTTTTAGACCGCATTGATAGTTTAACGGCGGCGATTCCATTCTTTGCAACGTTTTTCTTTTTTGTTTTATTGAAGTAATTTTATTATTTATGGTGTCGATTATTGCCTTTTTTATACTGATTTGCGTTTTAGTCTTTGTGCATGAATACGGGCACTTTTGGGCTGCGCGCCAATGTGGGGTAAAGGTTATTCGATTTTCTATCGGATTCGGTAAGGTTTTATTCCGTAAGAAAGATAAACATGGCACAGAATTTGCATTTTCTTTAATTCCACTCGGCGGCTATGTTCAAATGTGGAATGGAGAGGAAGAGATTGATGCGCCTAAAGAACAAGCATTAGGGCAGAAATCGATACTTCAACGTGCTTTTATTATTATTGCGGGACCAGCGGCGAATTTTATTTTTGCACTTTTGGCTTATTGGGTGGTTTTTATCAATGGCGTGCCGACATTAAAACCTGTGATTGGTGAAGTGCTCCCAAATAGTATAGCTGCTCAAGCTCAACTTCCTTTAGATTTTGAGTTTAAACGCGTTGATGGGCAACATGTTCAAGATTGGGAAAGTACCACACTTGCATTAATGGGGAAAGTGGGGAGTCAACAAGTTGAGGTGGAAGGAGAAAATGTTGATGGACATAGTCCTCAACGATTTGTTCTCGATTTAAGCCAATGGAATATTGATGGTACCCAGGAAAGTCCTTTAACGAGCTTGGGAATTCGTCCAATAAATCGAATTGTACAGCCAGAGATTTTGCAAGTACTTCAACAGTCAGCAGCAGAAAAAGCTGGCATTAAGGCTGGCGATGTGGTTTTATCAATAAATCAAAAGCCTTTTGACTGGCAGTATTTGATTGAAACTGTAAAAACAGGAAAAGCCGTTGAGTTATTGATTAAACATGAAAATGCTCAAACAGAACAAATTTCTTTGATACCGGAAAAGAAAGATAATCGTTATGTCATTGGTATTGTGCCGAAATATGAGCCTATTCCAGAGAAGTATCGGACGGTATTAAAGTATGGTATGCTAGAGGCGTTTAGCCAAAGTGTGCATAAAGTAGGCTCACTCGTTAAAACAATTTTACAATTTATTGGAAATTTAATGACGGGAGAGTTGTCTCTAAAAAATATGGGCGGTCCTATTTCAATGGCAAAAGGCGCTGGGGCAACGGCTGAAATTGGTTGGATATATTATTTAGGATTTATGGCATTGATCAGTGTAAATCTGGGTGTTATGAATTTATTTCCGATTTTACCGTTAGACGGTGGGCAACTTGTACTTTTATCTGCAGAAGCAGTAAGACGGAAGCCTCTTTCAGAATCGTTGCAACTACGTTTTCAACAAATAGGTATGGCTTTTGTATTGGGCTTAATGGTGTTTGCGTTTATTAACGATATCATCCATTTCTAAATTTTTACAAGCGGTATATTCCGCAAATTATTTTGCAAAACATTCATAGGATAATTTCATGAAAAAATTATTACTTTCTTCGCTTTTACTTGCAAATGGTGTTGCAGTTGCTGCGCCATTTGTCGTAAAAGATATTCGTGTTGATGGTGTTCAACCGGAAACAGGTGCTGCGATTATTTCTGCGCTACCGGTTAAAGTTGGGCAAACTGCAACAGATTCTGATGTTGCTAATGTTGTTCGTAGCCTTTTTGTTCAAAATCGTTTCCAAGATGTGCGTGCAACACGTGAAGGTAATACGCTTGTCATTAAAGTTGCTGAGCATCCTTTAATTAATGTTGTTGATATTGAGGGTAATAGCGCGATTCCTAAGGATGCGTTAGAGCAAAATTTAAAAACAAATTTAATTAATAAGGGTGAAGTCTATGATGCTCAAAAAATTGAATCATTTAGACAAGCATTATTAGAACATTATCATGCAATTGGTCGTTATAATGCTGTCATTAATACTGTAGTTAATCCCTCAGAAAATGGAGGAATGAATGTAAAATTCAATATTACAGAAGGTGATGTTGCTTATGTAAAAAGTATTACTTTTGAGGGAAATCATGTATTTAGTTCAAAAGAATTAACAAAACAATTAGAAATTCAACCAAATGTTTCTTGGTGGAATATTTTTGCAAGTAGTAAGTTTGAGGCTCAGCCTTATTCTAAAGATTTAGAGATATTACGTGATTATTACATGAATCGTGGCTATGCTAAATTTGCACTTACTGGCACGGATGTAAAATTTTCGGAAGATAAGAAAAATGTCGATTTAGTTTACCAAATTTCTGAAGGGGAAGAGTATAAAGTAAGTGAAATCCGTATTTTAGGTAATACCGCAAATATGGATAAAGAGCTAAATGCGGTTCTAAAAGATTATCCAGTTGGTGATCTTTTCCGTAAAGATGAGCTTTTGAAAATTGAAGAAAGTATTAAGCAAAAATTAGGTGAGAATGGATTTGGTTCTGCAAAAGTAGATTTATATCCAAAATTTAATGAAGCAGAAAAAACAGTTCAAATTAATTTCGTCGTAGATGCAGGTCAACGTATTTATGTTCGTAAAATTCGTTTTGAGGGTAATGATGTTACAGCGGATTCTACATTGCGCCGAGAAATGCGCCAACAAGAAGGTGCATGGTTATCTACAACAGCTACGGCATTGGGTAAATCTCGTTTAGAGCGTACGGGTTTTTATGAAAGTGTTGATATGAACATGGTCGATGTGCCGAATACGAATGACCAAGTTGATGTTGTGTATAAAATTAAGGAACGTAATACCGGTAGTATTAACTTCGGTATTGGTTATGGTACAGAGAGTGGTATTAGCTACCAAGCCGGTATTAAACAAGATAACTTCTTGGGAATGGGCTCAACAGTTAGCTTAAATGGGACTCGTAATGACTATGGAACTAGTGTAAATTTAGGATATACCGAACCATATTTTACTAAAGATGGCGTGAGCTTGGGGGGGAATGTTTTCTATGATGATTACGATAACTCAAAAAGTGATACAGCTTCATCTTATAAGCGCCGTAGTTATGGGGTAAATGGTACTTTAGGTTTTCCTGTGGATGAAAATAATTCATACTATTTAGGGCTTGGTTATACTCATGATACTTTAAAAGGTGTTCAACGTGAATTTACGCGTGAGAAATATGTAAATTCAATGAATTTTAAAATTAATGAGAAAGATCCAGCTTACTATTCAAAAATGAAAGCGGATGATTTCGATTTTTCATTTGGATGGAATTATAATAGTTTGAATCGTGGTTACTTCCCAACAGAAGGTGCTACAGCAAATATTGGTGGTAAAGTCACAATACCTGGCTCAGATAATAAGTACTATCGTTTGAATGCAGATTTTAGAAATTATCAACCATTGAATAGAGAGCACAAATGGGTTATTTCAAGTCGTGCAGGTGTCGCTTATGCTAACGGTTTTGGTGGCAAAGAAGTGCCTTTCTATCAGTTGTATAGCGCGGGTGGTATTGGTACCCTACGTGGGTTTGAATATGGAGCAGTTGGCCCTAAAGCTATTTATTATTCCGCAGAAAACAGAGGCTTCACAAGTGCAAGTGAAGATGTCGTTGGTGGTAATGCAATGGCTTACGCAAGTCTAGAATTGATTACGCCAACCCCATTTGTGAACGACAAATATCAGCATAATGTAAGAACATCGCTATTTGTTGATGCAGCGAGTGTGTGGAATACAAAATGGAAACGAGCAAGTTATCCGACCTTACCTGATTACAGTGACTACAAGCGAGTACGGGCTTCAGCTGGTATAGCATTCCAATGGATGTCGCCAATAGGTCCACTAGCATTCTCGTATGCAAAACCAATTAAAAAATATGCGGGTGACTCTATTGAGCAGTTCCAATTTAATATTGGTAGTTCATTCTAAAAGTTGTAAATTAAGCGGTTGATTTTGTACTTTTTGTAAAGTTGACCGTTTGTAATTATTTTAAGGATTAAAACATGAAAAACTTATTTAAAACAACGTTATTAACAACAGCATTAGCAACATCATTAGCGGCAAACGCAGCTGATACCATTGGTTTTGTAGACCCAAATTATGTCATGCAAAATCATCCCGTATTACTAGATGCAACGGCTAAATTTGAAAAATTTATGAAAGATAGCCAAAACCAATTTGGGGATGAAGATAGAAAGTTAGCAGCAGAAAATAAACGTTTAACAGAAGAACGTAGCAAAATTAATGCAGATGCTCAAAAATTACAGAAGGAACAAGAAGCCGTTGAGTCTTCTATTAAGAAAAAAGTGGCTCAATTAGAAAAAGATGCTCCTCGTTTACGTTCAAAAGAAATTCAAGCTCGTCAAGCAAAAATTTCAAATGAAGCAAAAGCCTTTGAAACAAAAGTTGCAGCAATTCAAAAACGTGAAGCGGATTTTATGAAAAAGGCCCAGGACTTTCAGAAGCGAGCTGATGCTTTCCAAAAAAGAATTGATGCGGCAAATAAAAGTGTAGGAGGATTAAATCCACAGGATGTGCAAAAACAAGCGGTGGAAGAAGTCAATGCTACAATTAAAGAAGTTGCTAAATCAAAAGGTTATACTTTGATTCTTCAACCACAAGTTGCACTTTATGCGGAAGATGAAGGTAAAGATATTACTGAAGCTGTGTTAAATGCAATTAAAGCAAAACATCCAGAAATTAAATTACCAGAGCCTAAAGCAGTAGAGCAATCAAAAGAAACAGAATCTAAGGCTGAAGAATCTAAAGTGGAAGATGTAAAAGCTGAGCAACCAAAAGTAGAAGATGTGAAATCTGAAGCAGCATCAGAAGCTAAACCAGAAGAAGCGAAAAAATAATGGCAACTTTCCGTTTAGGTGATTTAGCGGAGCATATCGGTGGCACTTTACGGGGTGACACCGATTTGGCTATTCAAAGCATTGCCGCATTAGATAAAGCAAATGCTTCGCAAATTACATTTATTTCAAATGCAAAATACCGTGAAAATTTAACCGCTTGTCAAGCTGGTGCAATTATTGTCAGCCAAGATGATGTGGCTTTTTGCCGTGAAGACCAAAATTTGGTGATTGTAGCAAATCCGTATGTTGCTTATGCTTTACTGGCTCAATATATGGATAGCACGCCTAAAGCTGCTTCTCAAATTCATCCTTCGGCAGTGATTTCTCCTGATGCGATTTTAGCGGATAATGTGTCAGTAGGCGCAAATGCGGTAATTGAAGCTGGCGTAAAATTAGCAGAAGGCGTAACGGTTGGCGCAGGTTGTTTTATCGGACAAAACAGTGAAATTGGTGCTCGCACTCAATTATGGGCAAATGTTTCTGTTTACCATAATGTTAAAATCGGCGCAGATTGCTTAATTCAAGCTTCCGCAGTGATTGGCTCGGACGGTTTTGGTTACGCTAACGATAAAGGGCAGTGGATTAAAATTCCTCAAACCGGTGGCGTCATTATTGGTAATCGAGTTGAAATTGGTGCTTGTACTTGTATTGATCGTGGCGCATTAGATCCAACCGTGATTGAAGATAACGTCATTATTGATAACCTTTGCCAAATTGCGCATAACGTTCATATTGGTTATGGTACAGCGGTTGCTGGTGGGGTGATTATGGCTGGTAGCTTAAAAGTGGGACGTTTTTGTCAAATTGGTGGAGCGAGCGTACTTAATGGCCATATGGAAATCTGTGATGGTGCGATTATTACCGGTATGAGTATGGTGATGAAGCCAATTACAGAAAAAGGCATTTACTCATCAGGAATTCCTGCTCAAACCAATAAAGAGTGGCGTAAAACAGCAGCTCTTACAATGAACATTGATAAAATCAATGAACGTTTAAAAGCAGTTGAAAAGAAATTAGCATAATTTATTAAGCATGTTTTTATTGAGGTCTGAACAATAATGGCAATTGAAATTCAAGAAAATAGAGAACCTAAAGTAATTGAAGTAACTGAAATCATGGGAATGCTCCCACATCGTTATCCTTTTTTATTAGTGGATCGCGTAACGGACTATGAAGAAGGCAAATGGTTAAGAGCGGTCAAAAATATTACGGTCAATGAACCTTGCTTTACCGGTCATTTCCCTGAAAAACCGATTTTCCCGGGCGTATTAATTTTAGAAGCCATGGCGCAAGCAACAGGCGTATTAGCCGTTGCAACTTATGGTAAAATGAAAGAAGGCGAGCTTTATTATTTTGCGGCAATTGATAATGCTCGTTTTAAACGTCCGGTTGTACCAGGCGATCAGCTTGTTTTAGAAGTTGAATTTATTAAAGAGATGCGTGGCATTACAAAATTTACCGGTAAAGCTTATGTTGATGGTAAGCTTGCTTGTGAAGCCGATTTAATGTGTGCAAGAAAATAACTTTATACCCAAATAAAGAGGGGATTTTATTATGCGTTTAATTGATTCAACCGCAAAAATCAGTCCGTTAGCTGTTATTGAAGATGGTGCTCAAATAGGTGCTCATGTTGAAGTCGGACCATTTTCTGTTATTGGCAAAGATGTCAAAATCGGAGCAAGAACCAAAATTCATTCACACGTTGTAATTAACGGTGTGACGGAAATTGGGGAAGATAACCAAATTTTCCAATTTGCGAGTATTGGTGAAATCAATCAGGATTTAAAATATCAGGGCGAGCCAACAAAAACGATTATCGGGCATCGTAACCGAATTCGTGAAAGTGTGACCATTCATCGTGGTACAGTCCAAGGTGGTGGTGTAACGAAGATTGGCAATGACAACCTGTTTATGATCAATTCACATATTGCTCATGACTGTTGTATTGGTAATCGTTGTATTATTGCCAATAACGGCACATTAGCCGGTCACGTTACATTAGATGATTTTGTGATTGTGGGCGGTATGTCAGCCATTCATCAATTCGCCGTTATTGGTTCGCATGTTATGCTTGGTGGCGGTTCAATGGTTAGCCAGGATGTTCCACCTTACGTCATGGCACAAGGCAACCATGCCCGTCCATTTGGTATTAACTTTGAGGGCTTAAAACGCCGTGGTTTTGATAAACCTGCGATGCATGCGATTCGTGCGGCATATAAGCTAATTTACTCAAGTGGTAAAACAGTAGAAGAAATTCAGCCTGAGTTAGAAGAAATGGCTCATAAAGAACCTGCTGTTGCGGTCTTTTTAGATTTCTTTAAACGTTCAACGCGCGGCATCATTCGTTAAGCTTGAATGAATATCTACGGTATGGCAGTAATGAGGTAAGGCTTTATTACTGCTATATTTTTTATGATTAAGCGGTTGTTTTTATATAAAATGTTACAAAATGCTTATTATGATGAATTAAATAATCATGTTTAAATTTCAATAGGGACTATTATGTTTGAATTGAATCCAATCAAAACCCAATTATCAGATCTCGCTGAACGCACAAATACCCTTAGGGGGTATCTTTGACTTTGATCTTAAGGTAGAACGCTTAGAAGAAGTTAATGCAGAGTTAGAGCAACCGGAAATTTGGAATACGCCGGAAAAAGCACAGGCTTTAGGTAAAGAGAGAGCCTCACTTGAGATGGTGGTTAATACAATCAAAGCGTTAGATCAGGGGATTGAAGATGTTGAAGGGTTGATTGAACTTGCTGTTGAAGCAGAAGATATTGATACTTTTAATGAAGCACAGGCGGAAGCGGATCAATTAGAAGAAAAACTTGCCAAACTTGAGTTTCAGAGAATGTTTAGTGGTCAGCACGATGCGGCGGATTGTTATGTGGATTTACAAGCCGGTTCGGGCGGTACTGAAGCGCAAGATTGGACAGAAATGCTTTTGCGTATGTATTTACGTTGGGCAGAGAGCAAAGGATTTAAAACTGAGTTAATTGAGGTTTCAGACGGCGATGTTGCTGGGCTAAAATCAGCAACTATCCGAGTGTCCGGCGAGTATGCTTTTGGCTGGCTTCGTACCGAAACAGGTATTCATCGTTTGGTGCGTAAAAGTCCGTTTGACTCAAATAACCGCCGTCATACCTCATTTGCAGCTGCCTTTGTTTATCCGGAAGTGGATGAAGATATCAATATCGAAGTCAATCCGGCAGATTTACGTATTGATGTATATCGAGCATCAGGCGCAGGTGGTCAGCACGTGAATAAAACAGAATCTGCGGTGCGTATCACACATATTCCATCGGGTATTGTGGTGCAATGTCAAAATGGTCGCTCACAACATCAAAATAAAGATCAAGCGATGAAACAGCTTAAAGCAAAACTTTATGAGATGGAAATGATGAAGCAAAATGCGGAAAAACAAGCGATGGAAGAAAGTAAATCTGATATTGGTTGGGGGAGCCAAATCCGTTCTTATGTGCTTGACGATTCGCGCATTAAAGATTTGCGTACCGGTGTTGAAAATCGTAATACGCAAGCGGTTTTAGACGGCGATTTAGATAAGTTTATTGAAGCGAGTTTAAAAGCAGGTCTATAATTGGTAAACTTTCAGGTAAATTTGACCGCTTGTATTTGGTGTAGTAAAAAGTGGGGGAATCCCACTTTTTTCATTCTGTGAGGTTGCTATGTTTTTTGCTTCCCTACAATTTAGTATCAGCACAACATTACCCATTATTCTGTTAATGGTTGCCGGTGTTTTTTTACGCCGTAAGAAATTTATTGATGAAGCCTTTTGCCAAACGGCTTCTAAGCTAGTATTTAATTTTACGCTCCCAATTATGCTATTTCTTAATATGCAAAAGGGTGAGTTGGATTATCAGGCGCATCTTTCCTTAGTATTAACAGGCATTGTAGGGACACTCATTACCTATTTTCTAGCAGAATATTGGGCGAGCAAACACATTAAAGAACGTACCTTTCGAGCCGTTTTTGTACAGGGAACGTTTCGCAGTAACGTAGGGATTTTAGGGCTTGCATTGGTGGTCAATGCGTATGGTAATGAAGCGGTGGCAGGAACATCAGTATATGTGGCATGCCTGATTATTTTATTTAACATCTTAGCCGTTATTACTTTAACGAAATCTTTTGCGAAAGGTAAAATGTCCATTCGTGCTTTACTGTTTAGTATTCTGAAAAATCAGCTGATTTTGGCCGTTATCGCAGGTCTGGTGGTCAATTATTATCAAATTTCATTACCAACGCCTTTGTTGAAAACAGGGCAAGCAATTGCGTCTATGACTTTGCCTTTAGCGCTGATTTGTACGGGCGCAAGTATTGATTTTAAAGCATTGAAACAATTTAAACGCCAGCAAAATGAAGATAATCGTAACTATTTAGTGTTGCTTTCTGCTATGGTGCGGTTGATTATTGCACCGATTATTCTTTTTTCGCTAGGAAAATGGGTATTCCAACTTAACGCAATGGAATTAGGGATTATCTTTTTAACCGCTTCATCACCGGTGGCTGCTGCAACTTATGCAATGGTGCGCCATTATGGTGGCGATGCAACATCAACGGCGAATTTGATCGGCATTACGACCGTTGGTTCAATGTTTAGCTCAACGATTGGTTTATTATTACTTAGACAGCTTGGCTGGATTTAATTATTTTTTTTAAGGTTTTTATGTCTCCTCGTTTTGTTCATCTTAAAGTTCACAGTGATTTCTCTATGATTAACGGTTTAGCGAAGGTTAAATCGTTAGTTAAAGCTGCTGCAGCCGATAATATGGTAGCAATGGCTTTAACGGATTTTACTAACTTTTGTGGATTGGTGAAATTTTATGGCGAGTCGCTTGCTTCCGGCATTAAGCCTATTATCGGGGCGGATATTCTCGTGCGTTCGGAGCCGGAAAGTGAAGAGGTTTACGAACTCACGTTATTGGCGAAGAATAATCAAGGCTATCATAATATTACGCTATTACTTTCAATGGCTTACCAACAAGGCTATGCTGATTTACCGCTTGTTGAAAAAGCGTGGTTGGCAGAATATAACGAAGGCATTATTGTCCTTTCCGGCGGACGTTCTGGCGATGTGGGCAAAGCCTTGTTAAAAGAAAATGTAAAAGAAGCCGAAAATCTGACCGCTTTCTATCAACAATACTTTCCTAATCATTTCTATTTTTCGGTTTGTCGAACAGGGCGAACCGATGAGGAACGCTATATTTCTGCTGTCGTGCCTTTTGCTAATCAAAAAGGCATTCCTATCGTGGCGGTTAATGATGTGGTGTTCTTAAAAGAAGATGACTTTGATGCCCACGAAATCCGTGTTGCTATTCACGATAGCTATACACTGGACGATCCTAAACGTCCTAAAAAATATTCACCACAGCAATATTTCCGCTCAGAAGAGGAAATGTGTCGTTTATTCGCAGATTTACCAAGTGCACTAGAAAACACTATAGAAATTGCAAAACGTTGTTCGGTAACCGTGCGTTTAGGCGAATATTTCTTACCGAATTTCCCAACGGGTAATTTAACGACAGAAGAATTTTTGATTAAAAAATCGGAAGAAGGGCTGGAAGAGCGTTTGGCCTTCCTCTTTCCTGATCCTGAAGAGAGAGCAAGCAAGCGTGAGGTTTACGATAAACGATTGCAAGTTGAGCTCGATGTGATTAACCAAATGGGCTTCCCGGGTTATTTCTTGATCGTGATGGAGTTTATTCAATGGTCAAAAGATAACGGTATTCCTGTTGGACCGGGACGAGGATCGGGGGCTGGCTCATTGGTGGCTTATGCGTTAAAAATTACCGATTTAGACCCGCTTGAATTTGATTTACTTTTCGAACGCTTCCTTAATCCGGAACGTGTTTCAATGCCGGACTTTGATGTCGATTTCTGTATGGATGGTCGAGATCGAGTTATTGATCACGTGGCTGAAACCTATGGGCGTGATGCAGTATCGCAAATTATTACATTCGGTACGATGGCGGCAAAAGCGGTTATTCGAGATGTAGGGCGTGTATTAGGACACCCTTACAGCTTTGTGGATCGTATCTCTAAATTAATTCCGCCAGATCCGGGCATGACGTTAGAAAAAGCCTTTGCTGCCGAGCCCAAATTGCCTGAGCTTTATGATAGTGATGAGGAAGTTAAAGCACTCATTGATATGGCGCGCAAGTTAGAAGGCGTTACTCGAAATGCCGGTAAACATGCGGGGGGCGTGGTGATTGCGCCGACTAAAATTACCGACTTCTCGCCACTATATTGCGACTCAGAGGGGTTACATCCGGTTACTCATTTTGACAAAAATGATGTGGAATATGCCGGATTAGTGAAGTTTGACTTCCTAGGCTTGCGGACTTTAACCATCATTAAATGGGCGTTGGAAATGATCAATGCTCGTTTAACGGCGGAAGGGAAAGAGCCTGTTCGCATTGAGAGTATTCCATTAAATGATAAAAAATCCTTTGATTTATTATTAGCAGCCAAAACGACAGCGGTATTCCAGCTAGAGTCTCGGGGTATGAAAGATCTGATTTCTCGCCTTAAACCGGACTGCTTTGAAGATATTATTGCATTGGTGGCACTATTCCGCCCCGGCCCGTTAGAGTCCGGTATGGTGCAGAACTTTATTGACCGCAAACACGGCAAGGAAGAAGTCTCTTATCCGGATGCACAATATCAACATGAGTGCTTAAAACCGATTTTAGAACCAACCTATGGCGTAATTGTTTATCAAGAACAGGTTATGCAGATCGCTCAGGAGTTGGCGGGCTATACCTTAGGTGGTGCAGATTTACTTCGCCGTGCGATGGGTAAGAAAAAGCCGGAAGAAATGGCGGCACAGCGAGAAATCTTTGAAAAAGGTGCGATCGAGAAAAATATTGATGGCGAGCTGGCGATGAAAATTTTTGACTTGGTAGAGAAATTTGCCGGGTATGGATTTAATAAATCGCATTCAGCTGCTTACGCACTCGTTTCTTATCAGACCTTATGGCTGAAAGCGCATTATCCGGCAGAATTTATGGCGGCGGTAATGTCTTCGGAGATGGATAACACGGATAAGATCGTTGGCTTGTATGATGAATGCATCAATATGGGACTTACCGTTGTTCCGCCTGATATTAACAGCGGTAAACACCATTTTTCAGTAAATGAAAAAGGCGAAATTGTTTATGGGTTAGGCGCAATTAAAGGGGTTGGTGAAGGCCCGATTGATGCGATTTTAGAAGCCCGTCAAAAAGATGGCATTTTCAAAGATTTGTTCGATTTAACCGCCCGTGTTGATCTGAAAAAGATTAACCGCAGAACCTTTGATGCACTTATTATGTCCGGCAGTTTAGACAAATTAGGGCCGCATCGTGCAGCTTTGATGAAAAATTTAGAAGACGCTTTAAAAGCCTCGGATCAACATACCAAAATGGAAGCTTTGGGGCAGAGCGATATGTTTGGTGTTTTAACGGAAACACCGGAAGAGGTGCAAAATGCCTATGCCAATACGCCCAAGTGGTCTGAGCAAGTGGTTTTAGATGGCGAACGGGCAACTTTAGGTTTATATTTAAGCGGACACCCCATCGGACGTTTTCTAAAAGAGTTGGCTCATTATGCGCCGGTACGCTTAAATGAGTTGCAACCGACATATCGAGGACAAATGGTTACGGTTGCCGGCATTGTAATGAGCTATCGTGTCGCAGTAACCAAACGAGGAAGTCGGATTGGTATTGCAACCATTGAAGATCGCTCGGGCAAGTTGGATATTACTCTGTTTTCAGAAGCACTTGAGACCTACGGCGATTTATTCATCAAAGATAGTATTATTATTGCGACAGGCTCCGTTCAATTTGACGATTTCAGCGGCGGCTTGAAAATGTCTGCTCGTGAAATCGCAACCCTTGATGAAGCTCGTGTAAGAAATGCTAAGAGCCTAGCATTAGCGATTCATCAAGAGCAATTAAATGCAAAATTTGTTAAAGAATTAACCGCTTGTATTGAGCCTTATAAAGCCGGTGTTCTACCATTGCATTTTTATTATCAAAGCGAACAGGGGCGTGTACTACTGAAAAGTGGTGTAGAGTGGCGTGTTACCCCGAAAGAAGAAATGCTTACAGGGCTTAAAAATTTACTAGGCGAAAGTTCTGTGGAACTTGAGTTTGAATAATGTAAATAACAACATTGAATTGATATTGAGAAGTGAAAATGGATCCATTACAGTATTATTTTCTTGAAATGCGAGAACATTATTTAGATGTTCCTTACCTTAACCAAGCTCGCCGAGTTCGTGTGCTGTTACCTAAAGGGTATAGAGAGGAGGCTGGGCATTATCCTGTGTTATATATGCACGATGGGCAGAATGTTTTTTACAGCAAAGAATCTTATTCTGGCTATTCTTGGAAGGTTATTCCAACGATTAAACATCATAAAGAATTCCCAAAAATCATTATTGTTGGGATTGATAATGCCGGTAAACATCGTTTAGATGAATACGGACCTTGGCGAACAGATACAGGCTCAACACCTGAAACACAAAATGCCGGTGGTTATGGTATGGACTATGGTCGTTGGGTTGTTGAAACCGTGAAGCCTTTTATCGACCAACATTATCGTACAAAACGTGATCGTGAACATACTTTACTTGCAGGGAGCTCGATGGGAGGGATTATTACTGCTTATATGGGCGCAGAATATCCCGAGGTCTTTGGTCATTTAGGCGTCTTCTCTTTAGCTTCATGGTTTAGCGAATCCGCTTTTATGGCGTTTATTCACTCGCATCCGTTAAACCAAGCGAGTAAAGTTTTTATCCAAGTGGGGACGAAAGAGGGCGATGATGTTGATTCATTATTTATCTCAAATATGAATCAGGCTTATATTGATTGCACTCTCAACTATTATCAGGCTTTGCTCCGGACAGGGCATCCATTAGATAATATTCGTTTACGATTGATGGCAAATGAAATTCATCATGAAATGCATTGGGCAGATCATTTTGTTGAATTTTTGCAGTTTTCACTGATGAATCAATAATTGACACGATATTTCTGAATAAAAAACACACCTTGCGGTGTGTTTTTTGCTTAAATAATCCCTTGTTCTTCTAATTTACCTAAGAAATAAGGCATTTGAACTCGCCACCAAGGCCAGTCGTGATCGACATCGTGTCCCCAATAATCAAACCAAGCCGGAATGCCTTTTTCTCTAAACGCCTCTTCTAAACGTTTGGTACTCACAACGTGTTGCTCTTCCCAAGCACCTTGACCAACGGCAACAATATAGTGATTACGGTAATAGTGATCTAAGAACCAGCTATCGTGTTGATTCCAAAGATAATCAATTGGCGAGTTAAAATAAACTGCTTCATCGCCGTAGTATTCATCGGTAAAGAAACGTGCATCATAGACGCCGCTTAGCGCAATTGCCGTATCAAATAGATCTGGGTGGCGGAGCGCAAAGTTAATCGTATGGTAAGCTCCCATGCTGCAACCTGTTGCGATCATTGCGCCGCCCCAATGAGATTCGTGGCGAATTAATGGTACTAATTCATTCACAATATAGCGGTCGTAAGCGTTATGCGCTTGTGCCATATCGTGTCCAGATTTCCATTCTGCAAGCCAAGATTCGCTATCAAAAGAGTCGGGGGTATAGAATTTAATTAAGCCACGTTCAATAAAAGAACGGCAAGCATCAATCATACCAAAATTGCCGTATTCGTTTTGGTTTCCGCCTGATGAAGGGAACACAATAACAGGTTTACCTGCATGTCCATAGACGTTGAAATGCATTTCACGTCCTAATTCGCCACTCCAATGGCTACGTCTTTCAAAGTGCATAAATCCCCCTTAGTTCTTCTCTTGCGCAAAACGAACAATCTCGTGCATTTGCTCCATGGTTTCTGTACGAGCCAAAATACCGTGTTCGCCCATAATTTTAGCAAACACACCCGGAACTGTTTGCACGCTGATGATGTTGCCTGCGTATTTTTGACATACTTCATCAATGCTGTGTTTGTAGTTTTTGTTTGCCTTACGAGAAATATAAACCACATTCCAAGGGTGCGTGATGTTTGAGTAGAATTTATTTTCTTTCACAATATTGGCATATTCTTTGAACACATCAAAATCGTTCGCATAGTTCCACATATCGATGGTTAAACCACCCGGTGGACGGCAGTTGATTTCAAGCGGCATTAATTCACCGGTTTTTTTCACACGGAAATATTCAAAGTGGAAGAAACGTTCACGCACTTTAAAGGCTTCTACACATTTTTCACCTAATTTGACTAAATCTTGTTTGATTTCACGTGGTACGTAATAGAACATATCGTTGTCTTTTTCAACGGTATCTAATACTACTTCAGAATACTCAAGGCTTGAGTAGAACACGATATTGCCGTCTTTATCGGTTAAGCCGTCAAAGGTCACGATATCGCCTTCAATGAACTCTTCCATAATATATTCAACGTGCGCATTTTTGTAACCAAAAAAGGCTTCTAATTCGTCCGCACTTTTGATTTTGTAAGTATCGCTCGCCCCAACGCCGGAGTTTGGTTTGATGATCACAGGGAATTTAAGCTCTTTGGCTAGTTTACGTGCATCTTCATCATCTTTAAACACACGGCCTTTCGCCACTTTTAAGCCCGCTTTGTGGAACACTTCTTTCATTTGTGCTTTGGTTTTGATTGCCAACATATCTTCGTTTTTATAGCCCGATACATTGAAATCCGTACGCAATTTTGCGTCTAACTCAAGCCAGTATTCGTTGTGCGATTCCACACGATCAATGCGACCATATTTGTGAGCAAAATAACCGACTGCACGGTAAACTTGCTCATAGTCTTCCATATTATCCACACGATAATACTCAGTTAGCGAGTTGCGTAAGCCTTCGCTTAGTTGCTCGTAAGGTGTGTCTGCAATCCCCAAGGTATTAAAACCACTTTCACGCAATCTCACTGCAAAAGTCTCGAAATTGGCAGGAAAATGTGGGGAAATCATTACAAAGTTCATTGGTCTTTGCATAATACTTCCTATATTGAATGATTTATAATTTGTTTAAATTATGATAATTAAAGCACAATTTTTAACTTTTCGTAAGCTCGTTGTGCTTTATTTCTTGCTTTATCGCTATCTTGATCTCTGGCTAAAATCACCCCTAATCGGCGATGTCCATTGACTTCGCCTTTACCAAATAAGCGAATATTAGTTCCAGCCTCTTCAAGCACTTTATCTAAATTGCCAAAAACAACATTATCGGATTTCCCTTCAACCACGATTGCTTTAGAAGCTGCCGGCGAGATTTGATAAATTTCAGGAATGGGTAAGCCTAAAATCGCCCTTGCGTGTAGTGCAAATTGCGATAATTCTTGAGAGATCATCGTAACCATACCGGTATCGTGCGGACGAGGCGACACTTCATTGAAAATAATCTCATCGCCACAAACAAAAAGTTCTACGCCGAAAATCCCTCTACCGCCCAGTGCTGAGGTAATTTTTTCTGCTACTTCTTGTGCTTTTTGCTGTGCTTTTTCCGACATCATCTGCGGTTGCCAAGACTCTCGGTAATCGCCATCAATTTGAATATGCCCGATAGGTGCAAGGAAAGAGGTGCCGTGAATATGACGAACGGTAAGTTGGGTAATTTCATAATCGAATTGAATAAACCCTTCGACAATCACTCTGCCACCGCCGGCACGACCGCCCTCTTGAGAATAATTCCACGCTTTTTGGATTTGTTCGGCAGATTTAATAATCGACTGCCCGTGACCGGATGAGGACATAATCGGTTTGACAACACACGGAATACCAATCTCTTTAATGGCGGATTGGAAATCTTCAAAATTATCGACAAAGCGATAAGGCGAGGTTTTTAAGCCTAGTTCTTCAGCGGCTAAACGGCGGATACCCTCACGGTTCATCGTTAATTGGGTCGCTTTAGCGGTAGGAATAACACAATAGCCCTCTTGCTCTAGCTCAACTAATGTTGCTGTTGCAATAGCTTCTACTTCAGGCACAATAAAATCAGGTTTTTCTTGCTCAACTAACGTACGCAAAGCTGCTCCGTCTAACATTGAAATGGTATAGGCTCGATGGGCAACTTGTTGTGCCGGCGCATTTTCATAGCGATCAACAGCGATAACTTCAACGCCTAAACGTTGTAGCTCAATTACCACCTCTTTGCCAAGTTCGCCAGAACCTAGCATCATCACTTTAGTTGCTTTGGGTCTTAATGGGGTACCGATAGCGGTCATTTTTTTGTTCCTTTTTACAAAGTTAAGCAAACGATTGCGTTCCATTATACTGAAAATTTAAGTTTCTGCATAACATTCACTTGAAAAAGGAGGAAGAAATATCAAATATGAATATCTTTCATAATGAGTAAGAAAAATCTTCAGCTACTTTATGTCATTAAAATCGCCAAATTAGTTAGATTTTAGAATATAATTCGAGGCATTAAGGTCTTTTAATTTTGGAACTACATTATGAAAAAAAATCTTATCACAACATCTCTTTTACTCGCATTGCCAACCTTGGCTTTTGCTCAAAGTGAAACAACGAAAGCAGAGTTAGATACAGTCACTGTTTATTCAGCTTATGCTACCCCCGTAAACCAAGACAAAACCGCTTCTTCAGTAACTGTTTTAACCGAAAAGGATTTTACAGAGCGTAATGCGACTTATGTAAGTGATGTGTTGAAGACCGTACCGAGCGTGGCAATGAGTGCATCTGGTGGACGAGGCACTTTAACCAATTTTTATCTTCGTGGGGCGGATGCAAACCATACGGCGGTCATTATTGACGGTGTGAAAGTCAATCCTGTGACAGGCTATGGATTTGATTTCGGCGGATTAAGTTTAAGCAATATTGATCGTATAGAAGTATTGCGTGGCGAACAATCTGCACTTTGGGGCAGTGATGCGATGGGGGGCGTGATCTATATCACAACGAAGAGCGGATTATATAAGGATAAACCGTTTAATGTAGACTTTGATTTAGGCACAGGTTCAAATGGAACTTATGACGGTTCAGCGGCGATTTCAGGTTATAACAATGGCTTCTATTATGCGTTGAATGGAAATAGCCATCGTACCCGTGGTATTTCAGCGTTAAGTTCAAATACATTCCGCTATACAGCCCAAAATGGAACAGAAGTAACTACTGGTGGCGCGAAAGAGCGTGATAAATTTTATCGTGATAATGCCTCTTTACGTTTAGGATATGACGATAATCAAAAAGGTGTAGAAGTTTTGGCTTCTCATTTCTCGCAAACAGCACATTATGATGGCAGTTTAGCGGGAGAAACCTCTTTTGATGATTATACTCGCACCCGTGAAACCTTATTCAAATTAAGCGGTTATTTAGGGAATGAACAGGAATTATTTAAACAGAAAGTGAGTGTAAGTCACATTAAAACCGATAGTGATACGATCAGTTCTTGGGCAAGTGCTTATGATGCTAAAAAACTGAATGCTAATTATCAATTAGATATTAACTTTGATCGTGAAGGTCCGGTAAATCAAGCGGTCAGTATTTTAGGCGAATATCAACAGTCAAAATATGATTCAACCTCTTACAATGATGAAAAAAGCTTAGTAGAGAAGAGTATTGCTACCGAATATCGTTTATTTACAGAAGATGATCACAGCCTTTCAATTAGCGGACGCTATACAGGGAACTCTGAATATAAAGATGCGTTTACAGGGCGTATTTCAGGGGCTTATCGCTTATCTCCAAACTTCCGTGCTCACGCAAGTTTTGGTACAGCAATTCAAAACCCAACAATGACGGAATATTATGGTTATTTAGGCAGCTATGTAGGAAATCCGAACTTAAAACCGGAAAAAAGCCGTGGTGGAGATGTTGGTTTACTTGTGGAAAGTAATGATAAACATCACTCTCTTGACTTAACGTACTTTGCCCGTAACGTGAGTAATTTAATTAGTAGTGAAGTACTTGATTTTACAACTTATCGCTCTCGAGCTATTAATATAGAGGGTACGAGCCAAATTCGAGGCTTAGAAATTGCCTACAATGGTAAATTAGCTGATCGTTTAACGGCTTATGCTAACTACACTTACACTCAAGCCAAAGATAGTAAAAAAGCGGAATTAGTTCGTCGTCCGAAACATCTTGCGAACGTAGGCTTAGCGTATCAAATTACGGAGAAATTGGGTTCAAATGTTAATGTTTCATATGTTGGCAAACGGGTTGATACCTATTTTGATGAATTAACCTATGCTTCTTCTCGGGTTAAAATGCCATCTTATACATTAGTTAATTTGGGTGTAAATTATCAATTAAGCAAAAACTTAAATGTTTATGCGAATTTAAACAACTTATTTGATAAAAAATATGAAAATATTATAGGCTACGGACAAGACGGTCGTAACGTTTACGTTGGCTTAAAAGGTAGTTTCTAATCATTAATAACAAGCGGTGGGACTTTTCCCACCGTTTATTTTCTTATGAAAAAAACGCTTACATTTTTAACCGCACTTTTCTTGCCGTTTACAACGGCTCTTGCACAGGAACAGTTTGTTTCGCTTACGCTTTGTAGCGACCGCCTACTGACCGAAATCGCTCGCCCTGAACAAATTGCTGCGATGTCGCCTTATTCCAAAAATCCGTTGATGATGTTGGATAAACTTAATCATGACAAACCTACGCTTGAACCGCAACTCAGCCAATTACTTCCCTATTTAGACAAAACAATGCTGATTAACGAGCTGTTTTATCCGCAACTGGTCACAGAACTCAAACAGCTTGGCGTGAAAATTTTACCGATTAACGACAGCCCACAAACACCCGAACAGCTTTTTGACTTGATTTTGCAACTGGGAAAATTGACCGATAATCAAACCAAGGCAGAGCAACTGATTACCCAATTAAAATCGCAAAATATGAAGCTAAATCAACCGCTTACCGATACGCTGATTTTGTCGGATACCGGCGTGGTGGATACGCAACAACCGAACTACCAAGCCTTATTGCAACTGTTAGGCTTAACGCCATTAAAAACCGCCTTAACCCCACAAAATTTTTCACTCGAAAAAGTGGTATTAAGCCAACCGAACATTTTAATTTCCTTGACGGATAAACAAGGCTACAACGAGCAAGCAGAGCTACTTTCACACCCACTTTTGCAAAACTATTTCAAGAATCGACCGCTTGCTGCAATCCCGTTAAAATATACTTACTGCTTTGATCACGGCATTTGGCAGGGAGCAGAAAAGATTTATCAACAGCTAAAATGATTTGTGATGATTGTTAAAAAAGAACTGTCGACAATTTGTCGACAGTTGAAATAGATATCTATATTTTCGAAATATTAGTACTCCTAAAAAACATCAAAATAATTAAACGAAACAATGAACAAAACACTCCAACTTAACACCGCACTTTTGCTCTTGCTTCTGGCTATTATTAGCCTAGCAAGTTGGTACGACCTTAACGATTTTTCAGCGTTGAAAAATGCCGAAGGAATTGTGACGGATATGCGACCGCTTGTGTTGTGGGATATTCGTCTGCCACGGATTTTACTTGCCGTGCTAACAGGGGCAAGTTTGGCAGTGGCTGGCAATGCCATGCAGGGGATATTTCAAAATCCGTTGGCAAGCCCGGGTTTGTTGGGGAGTGCAAACGGGGCGACAACTGCCAGTGTTTTTATTCTATACTATTTTTCTGTCCCCTTTACCCTATTGTTGATTGGCGGTGTGCTGGGGGCGTTGTTGAGCTTCTTATTAGTTTATTTGATAGCCAAAAATCACGGTACAACGATGATGATTTTAAGCGGTTTGGCGGTCAATATGCTACTGGGTTCAGCGATTGCCTTGTTGCTTTCTAACGCTGAAAGCCCTTGGGCGTTGGCGGAGCTTTACCGCTGGTTACAAGGTTCGTTGGTGTGGGCGAAATTAGATACCTTATTGATTTCATTACCGATTATCCTATTGGGGTTGTTCTGTCTTTATCAACAACGTCGTTATCTTGATTTGCTCACCTTTGGCGAAGAAACCGCAAGCACAATGGGCATTAATCCCAAGCACAGCTTTTTTATTACCACTTTGGGTGTTGCCTTATTAGTAGGGGCAACCATTCCGCAGACGGGAACCATCGGCTTTATCGGCTTAATTGCACCGCACTTGGCTCGTATTATCCTGAAAAAACGCCCATCACAGCTTTATCTTACAAGCGGTCTGATTGGAGCATTAATTTTACTGATTGCCGATCTCTGTATTTTATATTTGCCGTTCTTTTCCCATATTTATGTCGGAACGCTTACGGCAATTATCGGCGCGCCGTTTTTGATTTGGATTTTATTAACACAGCAACGGAGAATGGCAAATGATTAAACTGGAAAATGTCAGCCTTGCATTTGGTTTATCCAACATCAGTTGCCATATTTCTCAAGGCAAACTTATCGGCATTATGGGGGCAAACGGTGCAGGGAAATCCACCTTATTGAAAAGTATCGCAGGGATCTTACCGCTGACAAGCGGTGAGATTTGGCTCGGAAATTGCAAATTATCCGCAATGACCGCCAAACAGAAAAGCGAACAGCTTGCCTATTTTGCTCAAAATACCCAAATTCATTGGGATTTATCCGTTTATGACGTGATCGCACTGGGTTTAACTTCGCCCACAAAAAACGAGCAAGCAAAAGTGCGGTCGGTTTCCGAACAATTTTCTATCTTTCACCTACTTGCAAAGCCGTTCCAACAACTTTCAGGCGGAGAAAAAGCTCGGGTACAACTAGCTCGTTGTTGTATCAAACAAGCCCCATTATTACTCGCCGATGAACCCATTGCACCGTTAGATCCCTATTATCAAATTGATATGATGGAACAGCTTAAAGCACTCACACCACAGAAAACCTGTGTGGTGGCAATTCATCACTTAGATTTAGCCTACCGCTTTTGTGACGAAATTGTTTTATTGGATAAAGGTAAGATCCTTGCCAGTGGCGAAACACAAGCGGTGTTAAATGCAGAAAATCTTGCAAAAGCGTTTGGGGTAGAGGTAAAAATAGATAAAGAAAATAGCGCAATTTTAGGGATAAGAAAATTGACTTGATGTTATTTAGAAATAAGCCGTTTGATTGACTACTCAAACGGCTGTAATTTTGCTAATGATTAACTTTCTTTACATTCCAACCAACGCACTCGGATACCATTCTGGTTTTTATAATAGGTTGAGCTACGCTGACGAGCAATTAAATCAACATAAGTCCCTTGAATCGGATGATAAGAGCGATAAACCACTTCAAAACGTGTACCTTTAGCATTGAGCGTACGATTTTCAATATGATCAAAGGGTTCTACTTTGCCATTATCTAATTGGAAATAGAAACCAAAGTTATCTTTCATACGACTTTCTCTTGAAAGTGGAAAATAGCTAGATAAGTAAGAACGAGAGCCCGTTTCAAAATTGCGGCAAGTGTAATAATAACGCTTATAATTTGTTGGGTTATGTAGTTCCGCTTGGCTGATATCATCTTTTAAATAGCCTGTTTTAACGGCTGGGGTTGGTTTGGATACTTTTGTTGTTTGAGGTGGTGTACAAGAAAATAAGCCAAGGCTCGTTAAAATGGCGAAAATCAGTTTAAATTTATTCATTATCATATTCCAAAAAAAGTATAGCTAAAATTTTGCTGCGCTATGATAGCTGAAATTTTTGAGTGTGCAAGGCTCATTTGATAAGGGATTATTTTAGGTTTTGCAAAATGTTTAGCAAAAATAACCGCTTGTTTACAATAAAAATCCCATAGGCTTTGCTATGGGATTACTTTTTACGATTAACCTTCTCGGCATTCTAACCAAGGTGTTCGAGTTCCGTTCTGATATTTGTAATAAGTTGAGCTATTTTCACGGGCGATTAAATCAATATAGCTTCCCTGAATAGGATTATACGAGCGATAAAAGACCTCAAAACGAGTTGCTTGGGCATTGAGGGCTTTGTTTTCAATATGATCAAATGGGAAGACCTTTCCGCCATCTAATTGGAAATAGATACCAAAGTTATCTTTTTTACGGCTTTCTTTTGAAAGCGGGAAGTAAGTCGATAAATAAGACTCATAACCTGTTTCAAAATTTGTACAAGAGTAATAGTAACGCTTATAGTTTGCCGAATTTTGTAGTTCAGCTTGGCTTATCTCATTTTTCAAATAGCCGGTTTTAACAGGCGTGGTTTGCTTTGGTGTACAAGCAAATAGCGTGATAAGAGTTGAAGTTAATAGAACCAGTTTTAATTTGTTCATCATAAAAATTCCGAGAAAAGTAGAAAAATTTAGCGATTATAGTAGCTGAAATCTGATGTTAAAACAAACTCTGCTGTCCACTCAAAAATTCAGGTGTCTTTTTTACTTTAAATCCATCGTTCTTCAAATAGTTTTTCAAACTTTCGATATTGTAGAACGAATGGCTATTGGTGGTGTTTTGAAAGTAGAGGTAAAGCTGATCAAACTCCGCTTTTCGCTGATTTAACAATGCTGCCAGTTGCTGTAATTCGGTTTCGCTATAACGATAATCGTGGCGTTCTTGTGCTGATTGGGCTTTCCACCAATGGGGATTGCGACCGTGTAACCGCCCGTGCCGATGTAGATGTGGGGTGTGTGCATTTTTAATATCTTGTTTTTGCCATTTATCGAAATCGATATTTCCCTTTGCCTTGCCCTGTAACTTTTTCAATGTCCTTCATTTCTAACATTTTCTTAATCAATTCCGATGATGCAGATGCGGAAAGATGAATGGTATTGACCACATCTCTTCGTGAAAAAATACGATTAGCAAACATCTGAGAAAGTGCGGTGATATGTTTCTGGGTTTTCTCTGAATGTCTTGTTTTTTCGTCAGGATTTTGCTCAATGTCTTGTTTTTTGTGTTCAATGTCCTGTTTTTGTTTCTCAATATCCTGTTTTTCAAAAAATTGACTGCTATTGATATGCAACTGGCGATTGCTTAGCAGATTGTTTTCGCCTAATAACAAATTACGCAGAAATAAAAGCAAGTATTCATTGGTTTCATAAACCCCTTTGGCGAGATTGTTATAATTTGCTCGTACCAACGCATTGCGGAAATACCACGAATTCTCGGCAAAAATATCATTCGTAACATTAAACCCTAATGTTTTTAAATACTTAATAAAAAACACAGCAGTGGTGCGAGTATTGCCCTCCTCAAAGACGTGAATTTGCCATAAACGTGCAATAAATGTGGCTAAATGCGCCATAATTTCTTCAAGAGAAAGTCCTCGATAACTAAAATTTTTCTCCTGCGATAAATCATATTCCAAGGTATTTTTCAATTCAGATGCTATACCATAGACTACCGTTTCGCCCTCTAATACCCACTCTTTTTTTAGTAATGTTATAAGTACGAATTTGCCCTGCGTGAGAGTAGATACCTTTAAACAGATATTTATGAATGGCTAAATATTGATTGACATTAAACGAAAAAGTAGGCTCCGACAGCAATTTCGCAATACGCACTGAAACTTTGTCCGCTTCTTCGGTACGATTCTCGCTGGTTAATGACGGATTTTCTTCATAATATTGGCTAATCCATTGTTCTGCCGTATCAATGGAAATCTAACCTTCAATATTTTTAATCGCAGTACTGATCAAATATTGAGATGGCTTTAGTCCATCAACTTCTTGCAGCCCGATTGCCGTTTGCCAAGCATAGCTCTTTTCCTTTTTATCCGCTTCAATATGGCGGATATATTCTTCAAAAGGATCTTTAGTCATTCTGTTTTTCCGTTGTGCAATATTTTGGGTAAATGTAACCGCTTGTGGGGTAAATGTCGAATAGATATGAGGGGGGCGATGGAGATAGAAAAATGCGAGAAATGGCTGACTAGTGGTCGGTTTTTGGAAGATGTTTGCATTAGGAAATTAACTGCTTGTGGTTTATGATAGGTTATTTTCTGACGGGAATTGTAGATTTTGTCAGGCACTCGTCGGAGACGAGTGCTATCGGCGGAGGAAACTCTAATAACCAGAAAGTAAGGGAGCCTATTAAGGATATAGCATAGATAATCCAATTCTTGCTGTATGTGAAGATAACTTTTGTAACACATCAGAAAATAAAGAACTTTTTATTCTTAAAAATGGGGTGTATTTATTTTTGTCCAATAATTCGTCCTCTGGAATAGTTTGGAAACTATAAAAATCAAAGATGATTGTTTTAGGAGTATTATCAATATAAATTGGCTGAAGTAAGTAAAAGCGCTCTTGCTTAAACTGCTCTCTTAGCTTCTTATTATAATTTACTATAGCTCCTTCTATTGTTCTAGACTTTTTAGTTTTTTTTGAGTTACTGAAGTCACAAGGAGGGCTAATATCTACCATGATAAAATCAATAGAATCAGAATCGATTTTATTTTCTGTTACTGCAGTTATTACATCCTTAATATGTAATGAATCCTTATTATTTTCTGTTTCTGTAGCTTTTACATCCTTCTCAGAATTCTCATTCTTTTCACTATTGAACTTATATATTGTTCCAGGAATAGCATACTCTTGATTAATGCTAGTAGAGTCTAATAATAAATCCTTATTTAATTTAGAAAAAATATTAAGTTTAAGTTCCTTATCTTTTAGTTCAAAGTTTAAATTGGATTTTGTTTTAAATAATTCCTTTATACTATTATAGGATTGAATTATTTCAAATTGTAGGGTGTCCATCAAAGACTTTATCAGCTCTTTTTGTAGAAATATATTCTCGCTTTCACCGTATTGTTTAGGTAAGCCAGAATAGCCTATTGCTAATTCATACATTACAGTCTCTAAATATTTTTCTCTCATTTCAACACTTTTTTCTTCACAATCAAACAGACTATATAAATTATATATTGTTGAATCAGAGCTAGATTTTACCGCTTTATTCCATTCAATAAAGAAAGATGATGATATATTTTTCATTAATTTATCATCAAGATCTTGGAATAGAGTGTCAAATTTATTCTCTCTTAAATATTTTGTTTTATCCATTGCAATAACAAATAATGGTGGAGTATATTTACCAGATGTTTGATAAATTTTTTCCTTAAATGAAGATAATTCTTCATCATGCTTCGTCCATAAGACAATTCCATAACTACCAAAATTTGTCCCAAGCAAACTAGAAAACCATCTTCTAATCTTTGCAACATTACTTTTTATATTACCTCCTTCATCTAAAAATAGATCAAGAAAGATAATCTTTCTATTATTTATAGGATTTGATATCTTATTAAGATCATCTGGTATATAATGTTTAGTCCAGATATCATTTTCTTCAAGTAGTTTTTTTAGCTCACTTACTTCATTAGGGTTGTCATCTATAATTAAAGCACTAGTAATAAATTCTTTTAACATAAGTCCACCTATCGCTTTTGAGTTGGAAAACATATGGCTACTACTGCATTCGTAACCTGCTCATTTTTTACATTACTAGGAAAGTTAATTTCATTAGCATCAGAAATCAGTAGTAATTTACCTTTCATTGCTATCATCATTTCTTTTGCAACATGAAGACCTAAACCTGAGCCTATATTATGAGGCTTCCCTGTTTGAAAAGGCTCTGTTGCTACATCTAATGGTAAATTAAAACCAGGACCATTATCAGATACTATGATAGAGTTATATCCTTTTATTTGATCTGTAATAAAAATAGAAATTTTTCTATTTTTATTTTCTTTTGAGCTAACCCAATAAATAGCATTATCTAATAAATTAGTAATTACTGATATTGACTCTGCTTTTGCTAAATAAGCCTTAAGATTTGAATCATTATGATTAGATATTACATCTATCTTATGATCAAGGAATCTAAATTCATAATTATCTAATGCAATATTTACTATTTCATTTAGAGAATGCAAACTAATATCTGACCTCTTTAGCATTGCTGAGTAACCACGTATAATTTTCTCTAAAAGTAGTGATATTTCAATAGCTTTTTTCTTTTCATCCCTCTGAATACAGCCAATCAATTGAGATAGAAGTTTATCTAAAGTATGAATTACACTTCCTATATTTAACCCTGCATTAGCACTTTTTATAAGGATCTCTTTGACTTGTTTATATTGTTCACTAATTCTATATATATTTTTTAATATTTCATTTTTTGAGGATGTATCTTTAATCTTTCTATCAACAAGATTTTCTAAATTTTTTAGCTCAGAAATCACTGGCTCAATAGATTTATATTTCTTATATATATCTGACAACCTAATTTTATCTATATTCCTTTGCATAACAAATAAAAATAGAGCATAATTAATAGCCTCAACAAAGTCAAAATAGCTATTATTTTCAATAAATCCTTCCCTATTCGTCTTTTCAACTAATCCATCACTAGAATCTCTATTAATTTTTACTGAGCCAATAATGATATTATTACTTATATTTCCACCAACTCTTTGAACTCTTTTAAAGTCAATTCCTAGCCAATCATTGTCTTTTTCTCCATAATTATATACTCTAACGCCATCTCTATATACTCGAATACCTCCATTTTCCTTAAGATAGCTCTGTA
Source organism: Actinobacillus porcitonsillarum (assembly GCF_003101015.1). Taxonomy (NCBI): domain Bacteria; kingdom Pseudomonadati; phylum Pseudomonadota; class Gammaproteobacteria; order Pasteurellales; family Pasteurellaceae; genus Actinobacillus; species Actinobacillus porcitonsillarum. The sequence goes on from NZ_CP029206.1 coordinate 1,305,569, forward strand.
TAGATTTTTTTTCCATATTTGAATAACTAAATATTTGAGTATCCATATCAAATATCATTATATCAAATTCTATATCTCCTATATTACTATCTAGTAGATTTATATAACTTCTATCTTGTCTTTTTATTTTTCTCATTTCAGGCTCTAAAGTTGTAATTACTCTTTTTTCAACTTTATCCAATCCGCTCCATGGTTGAAAACAATATTTAAAATCCACAATCTCTTCACCTGACATTTTACAATATCCAAAATAAAGAGCGTTATTTTTAATATCATCAAAATTAGGTAAGCCATCAAATACATTAGAATTACTACTTACTATTACTTTAAACGAATCAGAGCCATCAGAAAATGGGCTGTTTAAAGAAGTAATATTTCTATAAACTTCCCTAAGTTGTCTTCTATCCCAAGAGGTTTTTAAATCCTCTATAATAATTCTTGTTCCTGTGGAATTACTAAAATACTCTGGAATAGGATATTCGTTTAGCTCAATAATGAAGTCTTCAATTTTTTTAGAATAATTTAGATTATTCCAATCTATAAATAATTTTGCTTCATTATCCGATTTTGTTTTAGTAATTACTGTAATTTTATTTCCTAACTTATGAATGCTTAACCTTCCAATTCCTTTTTCACCTAGAGGTATTCTAGAACCTCTTTTACTTGCATCTATTTTCTTTAAGCTATTAAACTCTTCCTTTTTATTATCAGTTCCAACAACTAACCAATTCTTTTGAATAATATCTAAGTTCATACCACTACCATTATCTGTAATAGTAATCTTATTTAATTTATTCTCTATAAAGTCGAAATCTACAATACATTGTGTTGCATTTGCATCATAGGCATTCTTAATTAATTCAAATAATGCAATACTTTCACTTTTAATTAGATCTTCTCCAAGATGAGCTAAAACTCTAGGAGATATTGTGAAATTTACTTTCATTTTATATGATTCTCCAAAATTGATTGTCCAATAGCAGTTGCATAATTAGGAGGAACCGCATTACCAATTAATCTAGCAATTTTATCCCTACTATTTGCTTTAAAAATATAGCTTTTAGGAAAAGATTGTAATGTCGCACCCTCCCGTAAGGATAACGCTCTATCTTCTTCGGGATGGACAAAACGGCCATTAGAAACACTAAAAAATTTAGTTGTAATTGTTGGAGATGGTTTATCCCACCATAAACGGCCAAATGTATCTTTGAAGCTATTATGTTTACCAATAAAACATTTCAATTGTAATTCTGGATAGTCTGCAAAAGCCAAACGGCTACCACCATCTTTAGGAATTAAGCGAATTCTACGCATATTTACCTCAGATAGTCCCGCACAACTATGTATATAATCTGAATCATCATTATGCCCAGCAGAAATTTTTTGAAAACCATTTTTTTCACCTAACACATCTCTAACAGTAAGAATTTTATTTTCTGATTTAATAGGCTCTAATTTAACAGAAGTTACTCTATTAGCGATTAGTGTAAAACGTTTACGGCTTTGTGGTACCCCATAATCTTGAGTGTTATGTATTCCGAAATGAACGGTATATCCAAGTGATTTAAGAGTTTCAATAAAAATATCTAATCCACTTTCTTGACGGCGGCTGAAAATCCCTGGTACATTTTCTACCACCACATAACCAGGAATAAAATATTCAACAAATCGTTGAAATTCAGATAATAAGCTTTTTGATTTCTCAGATTTATTTTTACTGGTTCTTATCACACTCCAATATTGACATGGGCTACAACCAATTAAAATAAGATTATTATCTTCCTTGGTAATAGCAATAGCCTCTTCTAGCTCATTTTCTTTTAGCTTAAACACATCAGCATGAATAAATTTCGAGTCTTTTATATTTGCTTCATAGGTTTCTTTACAAGATATTTCATAATCAATACCCGCAAGTACTTTAATCCCAGCTTCTTGCATTCCATAGCTCATGCCACCACCTCCACAAAAGAAGTCTACTGCTTTTAATTTATTATTTTTCATTGTAATTTTAAACTTGAATAAACTCTAGTTAAGTTATTGTGAGATTTTTAGATTAATAACATCTGAAATTTAAGGTAAATTGTACATTATCAAGCGGTTAATTTCTCTCAAATTTTTGAAAAGTTTATCTCAGAACTAGCTTGTAATGTAGATTAACTTAGCCACTATATTACATCCCATATGACAGCGATTTTACGTCTCTACTTCATCGCCACACCTAACCACTTGACCATCTCTCTCTCATTCCACCCCTTACGTTTCGCATAATCCACCGCTTGATCTTCATCAATGCGACCAAGGGTGAAATAATTACTCGCTGGGTGGGTGAAATACCAGCCGCAGACGCTTGCCGCTGGCCACATTGCGTAGCTTTCGGTGAGTTTCATTCCGATGCGTTGTTCTACTTCCAGTAAATCCCAGATGATCTGTTTTTCCGTGTGTTCTGGGCAGCTTGGGTAGCCTGGGGCAGGGCGGATGCCGATGTATTCTTCACGGATTAGGCGGTCGTTGTCTAAGCTTTCGTCCGTGTAGCCCCACACTTTTGTGCGAAGTTCAAAGTGCAGATATTCCGCCATTGCTTCGGCTAAACGGTCGCCGACTGCTTGGAGCAAGATGGCGTTGTAGTCGTCCCCTGCGGCTTTGTAGCCTTCCACTAAGTCGTGTTCTTCAATCCCTGCACAAACGGCGAACATTCCGAACCAGTCCTGTTTGCCGCTGGCTTTGCTTGCGATAAAGTCGCTCAAGCAGAGGTTGTACGGGCTTTTGCTGTTTCTACCACGTTCGCTTTGTTGGCGGAGGTTATAGACTTTGCCAGCCACTAAAGTGCGGTCAGAATTTTGATAGATTTCAATATCATCGCCCACACTGTTGGCTGGGAAAATCCCCATAATGCCACTTGGGTTGAGCTTGTGATTTTGCTCTAATTCGTCCAACACTTTTTGTGCATCGTTCCACACTCGGTGGGCTTCTTCGCCGCCTTCAGGGTAGTCGAAGGCATCAGGATAACCGCCCATTAAACCCCATAAACGGAAGAATGGCGACCAGTCGATAAATTTCCTCAAGGTCGCAATCGGTACGTTTTTATATTCCACAATGCCAGTCTGTTTTGGCGTTGGCACTTGGTAATCCGCCCATTCGCCACTGAACGCATCGAAAGCATTTTTGCGTGCGTCTTCAATCGGCAACTGCTTGCGTGGGGCTTTTTTGTTGGCAAAAGCGTCTTGAATTTGCTCGTACTCTTTCTTCATTCGGTCCCACAATTCCGCTTTAGTTTCAGGGTTCATCAACGCTGCACAAACCGTCACCGCACGAGAGGCGTTGGTGGTGTAAATTACTTCGTGCTTATATTTTGGATAGAGTTTAATCGCCGTATGTTCTTTTGACGTAGTTGCACCGCCGATAATCACAGGAATATTCAAATTCAAGCGGTTCATTTCGCCTAAGAAATATTCCATTTCGTCAAGGGACGGCGTGATCAGACCGCTTAAGCCGATGATGTCCGCTTTTTCGTCAATCGCCGTTTGAATGATCTTATCCGCAGGCACCATGACGCCTAAGTCGATCACTTCAAAGTTATTACATTGCAACACCACGCTCACGATATTTTTACCGATGTCGTGCACATCGCCTTTCACGGTGGCAATCACCACTTTACCGCTAGACGAGCCTTTCTGCTTAGTCGCATTGATAAACGGCTCTAAATAGGCGACCGATTGCTTCATTACTCGGGCGGATTTCACCACTTGCGGCAGGAACATTTTGCCGTCACCGAACAAATCACCCACCACGTCCATACCGTCCATCAAAGGCCCTTCGATCACTTCGAGCGGTGTCGGGAATTTTTGGCGAGCTTCTTCGGTATCTTCGATAATATAGTTGGTGATCCCTTTCACAAGGGCGTGTTTCAACCGTTCTTCCACTGGCCAAGTCCGCCATTCGGCAACGCCACTCTCTTCACTGTTACTAGCGGTCACATTTCGGTATTTTTCTGCAATATCCAACAGGCGATCAGTCGCATCAGGACGGCGATTTAGCACCGCATCTTCAATCACATCACGCAATTCAGGATCGAGATCATCATAAATCGCCAGTTGCCCTGCGTTTACGATCCCCATATCCATTCCCTGCTTGATGGCGTGGTAAAGGAACACGGCGTGAATGGCTTCACGCATCACATTGTTACCACGGAACGAGAAGGATACATTCGACACACCGCCCGAAATTTTGGCGTGCGGTAGGCTACGTTTAATGCGACCTGTGGCGTTGATAAAGTCCACGCCGTAGTTATTGTGTTCTTCAATCCCCGTACCGATGGCAAAAATGTTCGGGTCAAAAATAATATCTTCAGGCGGAAAGCCCACTTGGTTCACGAGAATGTCGTAAGCTCGAGTACAGATTTCTACTTTGCGTTCTTCTGTGTCCGCTTGCCCCACTTCGTCAAACGCCATCACGACCACCGCCGCACCATAACGGCGAACCAGTTTCGCTTGGTGGATAAATTTTTCTTCGCCTTCTTTGAGGGAAATAGAGTTTACGATCCCCTTGCCTTGCACCGATTGCAAGCCGGCTTCAATCACTTCCCATTTGGACGAGTCAATCATCACAGGTACTTTCGCCGCATCAGGTTCAGTCGCCATAATGTTAAGGAAACGGGTCATACATTTTTGTGAGTCGAGCAAGGCTTCGTCCATATTCACGTCAATCACTTGCGCGCCGTTTTCCACCTGATCGATGGCAATCTCAATAGCTTCGCTGAATTTTTCTTCTTTAATCAAACGCTTAAACTTCGCCGAACCTGTTACGTTATTACGTTCGCCTACGTTTACAAACAGGCTTTCATCATCAATGTTCAACGGCTCAAGCCCCGACAAACGCATTGCGGTTTTGATTTCAGGTAAAGCACGAGGTTTAATGCCAGCCACTACGTCCGAAAAGGCTTTGATATGTTCAGGCGTCGTACCGCAACAGCCACCCACGATATTTAAGAAACCGCTTTCCGCCCACTCCTTGATGTGAGCCGCCATCTCTTCCGCCCCCAAATCGTAGCCTCCAAAGGCATTCGGCAAGCCGGCATTCGGGTGAACGGACACATAGGTTTCACAGATTTTCGACATCACTTCCACATAAGGTCGCAACTCTTTCGGGCCTAAGGCACAGTTCAAACCAAAACTGAGCGGTTTCGCGTGGCGGAGCGAGTTGTAAAAGGCTTCGGTGGTTTGCCCCGAAAGGGTACGCCCAGAGGCATCGGTGATCGTCCCCGAAATCATAATCGGCAATTCCACGCCCAGTTCTTCAAACACTTGGTCAATAGCAAAAGCGGCAGCTTTGGCGTTCAAGGTGTCGAAGATGGTTTCGATCATAATGATGTCCGAACCACCTTCAATTAAGCCGCGAGTGGCTTCCGCATAGGCATCGACTAATTCCATAAAAGTAATGTTACGAAAACCCGGATCGTTCACATTTGGCGAAATCGAAGCAGTGCGGTTGGTCGGACCGAGAATACCTGCCACAAAACGCGGTTTTTCAGGCGTGCTGTATTTATCTGCCGCAATCCGCGCCAGTTTCGCTCCTGCAAAATTCAGTTCATAAGCGATAGATTCCAGCTCGTAATCCGCTTGTGCAATGGTGGTGGAACTGAACGTATTGGTTTCAATAATATCCGCCCCGGCTTCAAGGTATTTTTCGTGAATAGATGAAATCACTAAAGGTTGGGTCAGGGTAAGCAAATCGTTGTTGCCGCGTAGATCAATTTTAGAATGTTTAAAACGCTCGCCACGGAAATCCGCTTCGGTCAGTTTAAATTGCTGGATCATCGTCCCCATCGCACCGTCTAAAATCAAGATACGTTGTGTAAGGGCAGTTTTTAATTGTTCAATTCGGTTGTGTTGCATAGGGTTTCCAATACATAAAAACAAGATTAATAAACGAGATAATAGGGGGGGAGTGAGAGTGTGTCAAACAAAATCCCCCATAGATTTTTTATTTTCTATGAGGGATTTACAAAATATTTTTAAAATTTGACCGCCTGTTATTTCATTGATTCTATTGCGCCACGAATAGTCATTTTTACTTCAACAGAAATTAAACTTGCCATAAGTTCTTCTATCGCTTTGAGTTTGCTTTCAATGGTTTTTCCTTCTTCATCGAAGTAACCTTGGGCTTTTAACGTTGCAGCAAAGGTTGAGAATAGTGCTTTATCGAAGAATTCTGGTGCATTAATGCCGTGTAAAACCGATAAACGTTGAGCAATCGAGCGACTTTCATTTTCTAAATCGTTGCGAGAGATTTCTGGTTTCTCTAACAATAGATTTAAGCTGATATAGTAACGTTGCAATAAATCTCTTACACCGTTGCTATAAAGTTGTAATGAACGTAGACGAGGTGCGTTAATTTTGAATACATCGCTTTCGCCTTTTAATAATTGTTGGCGGACGAACTCATTTAAAATATGTTCAACTTGAAGGCGAAGTTCATCTTCCTCAAAGTGGAGGAATAATTCCGCTTTCAAGAACGGATAAATTTGTTGTACCGTTTTAATGATGAGGTCTTTCGATACCGCTTCAAGATGTAATACGATGCTCGCAACTAACGACGGCAACACAAACAAATGTTGAATGTTATTGCGGTAGTAAGTCATTAACACCGCTGATTCACGATCTAAACGGATTAGCTCGCCAAAATTATCTTTTTCAGAAATAACGCCTGAACGAGGCAATTTCAAAACGTGTTCTAACATCTCTTCTGCGCTGTTTGACGGTAATGTCATATCCGCAGAGTAAGGGACATTTTGGAACAGTTGCATATGACTTTCAACTTGCTCAAGTAGAATTTCTTTGGTTAGTGCTCGTTGGCGAGAAGCCAGTAAAACAGAACCAATTAAATTTTTCGCATTAACGGCGGCAGCTTTATTGATGTTAATCATCACTTCTTTGGCTACAGTATCCACCGCTTCGTTTAACCATTTTGGACGAGTGTCATCGCCACTATGATTTTTCCATTCAGGGAAATGCTGGTTTAAGTAGTTATTGACTTGAATCGGCTCGCCAAAATTCACATAGCCTTGCCCTAAATTTTTGAGCTTTTTAATCACACGTAAAACTAAACCGGCATTCTCTTTCTCTTTTGCCGCACCACGCAATTCTTTAGCGTAAGTATCTACCTCTAAAACGTGTTCATAGCCAATATATACTGGCACAATACTAAGTGGACGAGCTAACCCACGTTGTAAGGCTTGAATGGTCATCGACATCATACCGGTTTTCGGTTCAAGCAAACGCCCTGTGCGAGAGCGTCCGCCTTCAATAAAGTATTCCACAGAATAGCCACGATAGAATAACTCCGCTAAGTATTCACGGAAAATCGTAGAGTATAAGCGGTTGCCTTTAAATGTACGGCGAATGAAGAATGCCCCCCAGCTACGGAAAATCGGACCGGCAGGGAAAAAGTTGAGGTTAATTCCCGCTGCGATATGTGGCGGCACTAAACCTTGATGGTAAAGCAAGTAAGAGAGTAATAAGTAGTCCATATGGCTACGGTGGCACGGCACATACACAATTTCATGGCCTTCTAATGCTAACTTACGCACACGCTCACCGTTTTGTACGTTAATACCTTGATAAAGTTTGTTCCATAACCAGCTTAAAATGCGGTCTGCAATACGTAAACTGTCGTGTTTTACATCCGCAGCAATCTCATTCAGGATTTTTTCCGCTTCTTGGCGTGCTTTTTCCGGGCTGATTTTTTTGCTTTCTGCTTCATCGGCAATCGCTTTTTTCAGGACTTCAGAGTCAAGTAGCTTATTAAACATCGCTTGGCGATCAGGAAGTTGAGGCCCCATTGCAGAATAACGTTGTTTTGCAAAGTGCATACGGGCAACACGAGCTAATTTGTGGGCTAATTTCTCGTCCGCTTCTTGATTTGCAATCATTTTGCTTAAAGAGACCGCTTGTGAGAAGCGCACAAAGTTATCTCGTCCATACCAAAGCATTGAGATCAAACGAGAAAATGCGCTTAAAGAGCGCAGTGTTGGAGCTTTTTCTTTCCCCGGAGCTCGTCCCCAAAGAACGGAAACCGGTAGGAGTTGAACATCAAGCTGTTCATTTTGTTTGTGTAAGTTAAGGTAACGCTGAATGGTTGAAACCGTTTCGCTTTTCGCTTCTTTTGATTTAAAAAAGCGGCGATCTTCATTTAAGAAAACAAAACGAGGGAGCGAAACGCCTTCAATCACATTATTTTCTAATGGATCGGGTAAATTAAGTGCCAAACAGTTTTTTTGTAAAATCAGTAAATCGGTTTGAGATGTATAAGGTAATACATAAATTAAAGGCTGCTCAAGATTTAATTCTAACTCTTGAACAGGATTGGTTGGAATAGAACGAGATTTCACTAATAGTGAAAGGGGTAAATTAAGTAATTTACGATAAAAAGTAAGCAAACTTGACATATTTGTTATCCTTTTTTCTTGATTTTGCTCATGACTTGCAGTTTATCACAAAATTCAGAAAAAAATTAGTTACAAATCAAATTTTACTGTATATAATACCAAAAGTTCTGTATAAAATATCAGAGAGGATAAAATGGCACGTAAACATTTAACTGCTCGCCAACAAGAAATTTTTGATTTTGTGAAAAACCATATCACAACCACTGGTATGCCGCCTACACGTGTAGAAATTGCTCGTGAAATTGGCTTTAAATCGCCTAATGCGGCAGAAGAGCATTTAAAAGCCTTAGCTCGTAAAGGTTATATTGAAATGTTATCCGGTACATCTCGAGGTATTCGTATCTTAGTCAATGATGAGACTGAATCGGCAAATGATGATGGTTTACCTCTAATTGGTAAAGTCGCTGCCGGCACACCGATAGAAGCAATAGAGCATATTGAAAACTATTACCCTGTAAATGGCGCGATGTTTAGCCCAGCTGCAGATTATTTATTAAGAGTTAATGGTAATTCAATGGAGAAAATTGGTATTTTAGACGGTGATTTATTAGCAGTACATAAAACCAATTATGCCAAAAATGGGCAAGTAATTGTTGCTCGTGTAGATGATGAAGTGACAGTTAAACGTTTAGAGAAAAAAGGCGATTTAATTTATTTACATCCGGAAAATGATGAGCTAGAAGCAATAGTGGTAGATCCTCGTATTGAATATATTGAGATTGAGGGAATTGCTGTTGGGGTGATTCGTAGCAATGCTTGGATGTAATTAACATAACCTGTCAATAAGAGTGAGAAAAATTTCTCACTCTTTGTTTTTATATGATGAATTCAGAAATTAAACTTGCAACATTTTCTGCCAATGAAGAAGAACTTTTAGCTAAAGCGAATTGGCTAGCCGGATTTCGATTAGGCGAGGTCGCTCAAATGCTGAATATACCTGTACCACCTGATTTACGGAGATATAAAGGCTGGGTTGGGCAATTGATTGAAGTTGCTTTAGGGGCAAAAGCGGGTTCAAAGGCAGAGCAAGATTTTGCGCATTTAGGGATTGAGTTAAAAACCATTCCGATTAATGCCAAAGGAGAGCCGTTAGAGACAACTTTTGTTAGTTTAGCCCCTTTGGCTCAAAATCATGGTGTAACATGGCAAAGTTCTCACGTGAAACATAAGCTTCAAAAAGTGTTATGGATTCCGGTTGAAGGTACGAGATCAATCCCTATCGCAGAGCGACACATAGGGCAACCTATTTTGTGGCAACCGAGTACAGCGCAAGAAAAAAAATTGCAACAAGACTGGGAAGAGTTGATGGAATTGATCGTGTTGGGGCAACTTCATAAAATCAATGCAACTTTAGGTGAAGTGATGCAACTGCGTCCTAAGGGGCGTAATAATAAAGCCTTGACGACAGCCGTTGATCAATCGGGCAATCAAATTCAGTCTTTACCATTAGGTTTTTATTTACGTAAAGTTTTTACAAAAGAAATTTTACAGAATTTTTTACGTTAGCCCTCTTTAATTTTCTGATGGCTATCGCTATGATGTATCGCTTTATGACGGCTAGTAGCCAGAGATGGTTAAATAGCTTATTTATTTCTTTTTTTAAAGGACATTGATATGTTTGAGTGGATTGCAAATCCAGAAGCTTGGGTTGCCCTTTTTACCCTAACCGCATTAGAAATTGTGTTAGGTATTGATAATATTATTTTTATCAGTATTTTAGTTTCTCGTTTACCGGAAAGTCGTCGTCAATCAGCCCGTATTGTGGGATTAGGTTTGGCAATGATTATGCGTATTTTATTACTGCTTTCGCTTTCTTGGATGATGAAATTAGTTGATCCACTTTTCTTTATTGGCGAAAAAGGCGTATCAGGTCGTGACTTAATTTTGATTGTCGGTGGTTTGTTCTTGTTAGTGAAAAGCGCTATGGAGTTGAAAGAATCGATAAGTGGCGAAGAACATAGCGAAGAAACAAAAGCGGCAAGAAAGGCAAATTATCTGATGATTTTGGCTCAAATTGCGTTAATGGATATTATTTTCTCGCTGGATTCTGTGATTACTGCAGTTGCGATGGCGGACGATATTCCTGTGATGGTTTTAGCGATTATCGTTGCAGTTGGTGTGATGATGATTGCTGCAAAACCAATAGGCTTCTTTGTTGATAAAAACCCAACAATTAAAAATTTAGCATTAGCTTTCTTAATTTTAGTTGGAGTAGCATTGATTGCTGAGGGCTTTGCAATTCATATTCCTAAAGCGGCAATTTATACAGCAATGGGCTTTTCTGTTGTGGTGGAATTACTCAACATCAAAATGCGTCGCAATCAATTTGCACGTTTACAAGAAAAAAAGGCTGAACAACATTAAAATTAGCGCCCTCAAATCGAGGGCGTTTTGCTAATTAGGATATAAAAAATGTTATTAATTGATATTAAAGATAAATCACTTACTCAAGAAGAGATCGAGATACTTCAACATCCGCTTGTTTCCGGACTCATTTTATTTAGCCGAAATTTTTATGATAAAGCACAAGTTCAGGCTTTAATTAAAGAAATTCGCCAAAAAGTGAAAAAGCCTTTTTTAATTACGGTCGATCAAGAAGGCGGAAGAGTTCAACGTTTCCGAGATGGCTTCACAGCATTACCTGCAATGCAGTCTTTTGATATGTTGGCAAAAGATTTAGTGGAAGCAAAACAGCTTGCACACGAAGCTGGCTGGTTAATGGCTGCAGAAATGTTTGCTTTAGATATTGATTTGAGTTTTGCTCCCGTTTTAGATATGGGACATGAATGTAAAGCAATTGGCGACCGTGCTTTTGGTAAATCATTAGGGCAAATTCTACCGCTTGCAGAAGCCTTTATTGATGGGATGCGTGAAATGGGCATGGCAACCACAGGAAAACATTTCCCAGGGCATGGACACGTGCTTGCGGATTCACATTTAGAAACCCCGTTTGATGATCGTGCCAAATCACTGATTTTTGAGCAGGATATTCAACCTTTCCAACAATTGATTGCTAAAAATAAACTTTCAGCCATTATGCCGGCTCACGTTGTTTATACGCAATGCGATAATCAACCTGCGAGCGGTTCACACTATTGGCTTAAAGAGGTATTGCGCAAACAGCTTAATTTTAATGGCGTGATTTTCTCCGATGATCTCGGTATGAAAGGAGCCGGATTTATGGGGAATTTTGTGGAACGTTCTGAAAAAGCAATTCAAGCCGGCTGTGATTTATTGCTCTTATGTAATGAGCCGGAAGGTGTCGTTCAAGTGCTCGATGGTTTGAAATATCAACCGACAGAAGCACAGCAAACACGCCATATTTCACTAATGAAGCGTAAAAATGTATCTTGGTTAGATTTAGAAACCAGTTTACGTTATAAACAATCTTCTGAACGATTAGCGGCTTTACAAGCGCAATGGTTGGAATTTAAGCAAACGCAAATGTCGGCTTAATAATGAGCAATGATGATGAATATAACTTGTGAGCATTTTAATCAACAACGTTGTACTTCGTGCCAATGGTTATTGACCGAGTATAACGTGCAGATAGCTGATAAAATGGCAGAGCTCAAGCGGTTGATTTTGCCTTATCTTTTGCAAAATCAAACCGAAGTTCTTTCGCCAGTGGCTTCGGAACAAACACATTTTCGTAATAAAGCTAAAATGGTAGTAAGTGGTTCGGTAGAGCGACCGGTACTTGGCTTATTAAAAGATCAGCAAGATGCACAAAGTGGTGTTGATTTAACAGATTGTCTGCTTTATCCGACGGAATTTGCAACGCTTTTTCCTGTTCTTAAAGATTTTATTGGCAGGGCAGGCTTAGTGCCTTATAACATTGCTAAAAAGAAGGGCGAGCTAAAATATATTTTGCTGACACAGAGCCAATATAATCAGGCTGTTTCATTACGTTTCGTCTTGCGTTCAACACAAAAACAACCGCTTATTGAACGAGAATTGCCAAAGTTACTGGAAAAGCTACCGCCTAAATCTATTGTGAGTTTGAATATTCAGCCGCAACACGCCGCTATTTTAGAGGGAGAAACCGAGATTTTTCTTACCCCTGAAAGGGTTATTGAAGAAAATTTTAATGGTATTCCTCTGTTTATTCGTCCGCAAGGTTTTTTCCAGACTAATCCTAAAGTGGCAAGCGAATTATACAAAACCGCACAAATGTGGGTAAAAACGTTACCTATTCAACAATGTTGGGATCTTTTTTGTGGCGTGGGAGGATTTGGCTTACATTGTGCAAAAGTATTGCAAGAAACCAATCCTGAAGTAAGTTTAACGGGAATTGAAATTTCGGCTTCAGCGATAGCCAGTGCGACACAATCGGCAGAAAAATTAGGGTTAAAAAATATCACCTTTGCTTCATTAGATTCCGCACAATTTGCTTTGAATGAGAAAGGAAGTGTGCCGGATCTCGTGATTGTAAACCCGCCTCGTCGGGGGATTGGTAAGGCGCTTGCAGAATATTTAAATCAGCTCGGTTCGCCTTATGTGATTTATTCGAGCTGTAATGCGAAAACAATGGCGGAAGATTTTGCTTCATTTGATAACTATGTATTAGCAAAAGTGCAGTTATTTGATATGTTCCCACATACGGCTCATTATGAAGTTTTGACTTTATTAGTAAAGAAAGCTTAAATTTTCTACTTAATAAGCGGTAGTTTTTTTCGAAACATTTGCAAAGTTTGGTATAATCGCCCTGATTTATAGTAATAGATCAAATTCAGTTTAAATTTTGTGAACTCAATCACATTTTCACAAGACAAATGTAGAAAATATCTTTACTATATACCTATTCTTTTTTCATTAACTCTCAATTAGAGGAATATCAACAATGGCTAAAATTGTTAAAGTAATTGGTCGTGAAATCATCGACTCTCGTGGTAACCCAACTGTTGAAGCTGAAGTTCATTTAGAAGGTGGCTTCGTAGGTTTAGCTGCTGCTCCATCTGGTGCATCAACAGGTTCTCGTGAAGCGTTAGAATTACGTGATGGCGACAAATCTCGTTTCTTAGGTAAAGGCGTATTAAAAGCAGTTTCAGCAGTAAACAACGAAATTGCAAACGCACTTGTTGGTAAAGAAGGTACTGCACAAGCTGAAATCGACCAAATCATGATCGATTTAGACGGTACAGACAACAAATCTAAATTCGGTGCAAACGCAATCTTAGCAGTATCTTTAGCAACTGCTAAAGCTGCAGCAGCATCTAAAGGTTTACCATTATATGCTTACATCGCAGAATTAAACGGTACTCCAGGCGTATATTCTATGCCATTACCAATGATGAACATCATCAACGGTGGTGAGCACGCAGACAACAACGTTGATATCCAAGAATTCATGATTCAACCGGTTGGTGCTAAAACATTAAAAGAAGCATTACGTATCGGTGCTGAAGTATTCCACAATCTTGCTAAAGTATTAAAATCTAAAGGTTTAAATACTGCGGTGGGTGATGAAGGTGGTTTCGCTCCAAACTTAGCTTCTAACGCAGATGCTTTAGCATGTATCAAAGAAGCAGTAGAAAAAGCGGGTTACGTTTTAGGTAAAGATGTAACTTTAGCGATGGACTGCGCATCTTCTGAGTTCTACAACAAAGAAACCGGTAACTACGAGTTAAAAGGCGAAGGTAAAACATTTACTTCTCAAGAATTTACTCACTACCTTGAAGGTTTAACAAAAGAGTACCCAATCGTTTCTATCGAAGATGGTCAAGATGAGTCTGACTGGGAAGGTTTCGCATACCAAACTAAAGTACTTGGCGACAAAGTACAATTAGTTGGTGACGATTTATTCGTAACAAATACTCGTATCTTAAAAGAAGGTATCGAGAAAGGTATCGCAAACTCAATCTTAATCAAATTCAACCAAATCGGTTCATTAACTGAAACTTTAGCAGCAATCAAAATGGCTAAAGATGCAGGTTACACAGCGGTTATTTCACATCGTTCAGGTGAAACCGAAGATGCAACTATCGCTGATTTAGCGGTTGGTACAGCAGCAGGTCAAATTAAAACCGGTTCAATGAGCCGTTCAGACCGTGTTGCGAAATACAACCAATTAATCCGTATCGAAGAAGCATTAGCAGCAGCAGGTACACCAGCACCATTTAACGGTTTAAAAGAAGTTAAAGGTCAAGCGTAATCATTATTTGATTAAATAAAATAAGCCACTGGGGTATCTCAGTGGCTTTGTTGTTTAAAGCTCATTTTGAGGATTTATATGCTTTATTCAGTTTTAACCGACCATATTTTATTAGGCGAAGGCTATCGTAATGGCGCACATTCAACTCAGCACGAACATTTAGTCGTTATGTTTGAAGATGATGGCGAAACAGGCTATTTTTATGCAATGGATTTACACCAAGTCAATCAGCCGGTTGTAGATAGTTTGTTTGTGTATAACGTAAGTGATATTGAACAGGAAAGTTTAAAAGAACCTCGCCGCTTAGAAATTTGCTGGTCGGAAGATGGTTATCAGGCATTTTTACTGATAAACGGCTATCCGCATGCCGTGTTTGATTTCAAGCAGTTTGTCGGATACAACCACAGCAAACACCCATATCCGGAATTAGGTTCAATGTGGAGTCGCAAAGAAACCACGGCAGAATTGGTTGATAAGTGGTTAGTGCAATAAAGGCAAAGCCGCATTATTGCGGCTTACGATTCTCACAATGCTCTTTTATTAAAGAAATAAAAGCACCGCCAAAACGTTCGAGTTTGCGTTCGCCCACACCGTTGATTTCAAGTAATTCAGCAGGTGTAAGCGGTAGAAATTCTGCCATTTCTTGCAAAGTAGCATCATTAAAGACCACATAAGGTGGGATATTTTCGTTATCAGCAATTTGCTTGCGCAGAAACCGTAGCCGTGCAAAGAGATCTTTATCATAGCGCACCGAGCCTTGTTTGCTCACAAATGCAGTAGCCGAAGATGAGCCTAAGCGAGGTAATGCCAGCTCTAATTTGACTTGTGATTTTAAGACAGGGCGAGCCTCTTCGGTTAATTGTAAAGCAGAGTGATTAACAATGTTTTGGCGTACCAATCCTAAATGAATAAGCTGTCTAATCACGCTTACCCAATAATCTTGGCTCTGCTCTTTACCAATACCGTAAACGGAGAGTTGGTCGTGTCCGAATTGGCGGATTTTTTGATTATTCATGCCACGTAAAACGCCGATAACGTGATGCATACCGAAGGTTTGTCCGGTGCGGTAAATCACCGACATTACTTTTTGAGCATCAATTAAACCATCATATTTACGTGGCGGATCTAAACAAATATCGCAGTTTTTACAAGGTTCTTGTTTAGACTCCCCAAAATAATTGAGTAGCACTAAACGGCGACAAGTTTGCGATTCGGCAAAAGCGCTAATTGCTTGCAATTTATGTTGTTTGATATTGCGTTGCTCGCTTTCCGGCTCTTCAAGTAAGACTTTTTGTAACCAAGCGTAATCAGCTGGATCGTAAAATAAAATCGCTTCAGAGGGCAGATCATCTCGCCCCGCTCGCCCGGTTTCTTGATAGTAAGATTCAATACTTCTCGGTAAGTCAAAATGGGCAACAAACCGCACGTTAGATTTATTGATTCCCATACCAAAAGCGATAGTGGCAACTACAACTTGAATGTTATCCCTTTGGAAAGCATTTTGAACGGTTTCTCGTTGCTGAATAGTCATTCCGGCGTGGTAGCCCATCACGGATACGCCCCGAGCAGAGAGCTTTTCGGTAATTTCTTCCACTTTTTTTCGGCTGTTGCAATATACAATCCCGCTTTTCCCTTGTTGCTTTGCAATAAATTTTGCCAATTGCTCCATCGGCTTAAATTTTTCTTGTACTGTATAACGAATATTTGGGCGATCAAAGCTACCTAGATAAGTGTGCGGATCTTGTAAGCGGAGATGATGAATAATATCGTGGCGAGTTGTTGGATCCGCCGTTGCCGTTAATGCCATCATGGGCACATTTGGAAAGGTACTGCGCAAACCACCAAGTAGGGTGTATTCTGGTCTGAAATCGTGTCCCCATTGGGAAACACAATGTGCTTCATCAACGGCAATAAGGCTGATTTTGCAATGTGAAATAAAGTGGAAAAAGCCTTGTGTCATCACTTTTTCAGGCGAAAGATAAAGTAATTTGAGTTGCCCTGAAATCACCTTTTGTTCAACAAGTTGTTGCTCTTCAAGGGTTTGTGTTGAATTGATATAGCCGGCTTCAATACCATTGGTCAAAAGCTGATCGACTTGATCTTTCATTAAAGAAATTAATGGCGAGATTACGAGCGTTAGTCCCTCAATACAAAGTGCAGGAACTTGATAGCAGAGCGATTTCCCACCGCCTGTTGTCATAATGACAAGCGTATCTAAGCCATTCAGTACGGCTTCAATGACTTCTTGTTGCCCTTGTCTGAATTGCTGATAACCAAAAATATTATTTAAAATAGCTTTAGGCGAATTTGTCTGCTGCATAGATATAAGCTCCCTCTGGTGAGGGAACATATTAAAATGAAATGGTTTCGCCGTGTCTTGCAAAGGCTTCTTCTAGATGTTGCCAAAAAGAACGACCTTCTGCTGTTTTCCATTCATTATCAATAAATTTAAAATGGAAGCCACCGAGTTTACTCGCCAGCCATAGTTCTAGCATTGCTTCTTGTTTGTTAATGATGATTTGTGAGTCATCATCAAAAGTTAATGTACAAACAGCGCCTTGAATTTCGGTATCGACTGATAAACCATCATCATCAATCTTTTCTTCGATTTGTTGCCAAGTTTGTTCTACAAGTTGATGAAATTTTGTTGTGTTCATAAAATCTCCAAACGAATTATTTAAATTCAATATTTTTACTAAATAATTTTTTTCTTAATTGAATGAAAGGGCGAGTTATCTCTCTATATAATTTAGCTAAGTTTGTTTTACCTTTATTATTATTTCGTTCATCAGATAAGGTGCTTTTGAAATTTATTTCTTTATTTAAAACATCATCCTGAATACAAATAGCTGGAGTTAGCTGTAAAACCTTATAATCAGATTTTTTTAAGAATTTTTCAAACATTAGCACATCAACAGGTATTGAAAGTTGATATATTTTTATTTTTTCTAAAAGATATTTAATACCTTTTGCCGTTAAAATATACCCAGCTGTTCCTGTATGTTTTGATTTTAATTTATGAAGAGCTCTATTACAAAAGTGAGCTTCTAGATTCGTTGCATATATGATTTTAGAAGAATGCTTTTCAAGCTTAATTACATCAACATCATGATTTACATAGCTATTAGTTAGGAATTTTTTTGCATTTTCCCCTAAATAAATGTCATCTTCAAAAATACAAATATAATCTAGCTTGTTTTCTTTTGCGAAGTGCCATAATGCAATATGACTTAATGCGCAACCCATTTCCCCTTTGGTTAAAGGACTATTTGAAATATCAATGCCAAATTCGTTGGCTTTTTCTTCAATCAAATCCGGCGTTATAGCATCAAAAAATTCAAAAGGAATATCTTGCTTGCCAAATTCCTGAATAATATGATTACGGCGTTCTTTAGCTGTTAATAAACTAATCACATAATTATGTTGCTGAGTTGTACTATGCATAATAATTATCCTCTTATTTAACAAAATTTCGTTTATATTTTATATGGCTTTGAATATTTTGCTCGGCATCTTTTCTATCCCAGATTTGTAATTCCCACGGATAGTAAAAATTGCTCTCATTTTTAAAATAAATATGAATGCCAACATATTCCTCTTTATCTCTTAAATACCAATTTTTTAAGCCATATTTTTCTTTCCAATCATCTAAACGTTCCATTATTTGGCTAATCTCTTCGCTTGAAACAATAATTCGAGCCCCGAAAATATCATTCATAATACTATTTACCGGATAGCCTTCACTACGGGCTTCAAAACGTTTAATTTTATCTAAAATGGATTCAGAAGCTTTGACTCGATAAAAATAAGGAACATCATAGAGATCCGCTCTAAATAGATAGTCGTTAATGGCTTCGTATAAATTTAAGCGATAAGATAAAATATGCTCTATGGGAACTTTAGTTAATGCAAGATTCAAATTGAACTTTCTTAATTTTCCGGCAAGAAAATGATCTTCAAAAAAATCAGAATGTAGTTTATTGATTTCTTTTATGAAACATTCAATTTTTTCTAGCATAATATTACTCAATTTGGGGCAATTCCACCATTGGCCAGCGTGGTTTTACGCTGACACTTAAATCGCTTCTTTCGCCGTGTTTTAAACGTACAAAACCGGCATAAGCAATCATTGCACCGTTATCGGTACAAAACTGTGGGCGGGGGTAATATACTTCGCCTTTTAAGTTCTTCATCATAGTCGCAAGATCTGCTCGAAGCTGCTTATTGGCACTCACACCGCCCGCCATCACTAAGCGTTTATAACCGGTTTGTTGTAAAGCACGTTTGCATTTAATAATAATCGTATCCACAACGGCTTGTTGGAAAGCGTGAGCAATATCGCAACGTGTTTGTTCATCTAACTGACCATTTTCATCTAAGTTTGCGTTAATCGTATTTGCAGCAAAAGTTTTTAACCCCGAAAAGCTAAAATCTAACCCCGGTCGATCAGTCATCGGGCGAGGAAAAACAAAACGATTTGGCGTGCCTTTTTCGGCAAGTTTAGAAACAGCTACGCCGGCAGGGTAGTCTAAGCCAAGTAATTTCCCTGTTTTATCAAAAGCTTCGCCTGCCGCATCATCAATGGATTCGCCGAGTAATTCATATTGCCCAACGCCTTCAACTTTAACCAGTTGCGTGTGTCCGCCCGAAATCAGCAAGGCAACAAAAGGAAATTCAGGTGGATTTTCTTCTAACATCGGTGCAAGTAAATGCCCCTCCATATGATGAACGCCAAGAGCAGGTTTATCCCACGCATAGGCTAATGAACGGGCGATAGTTGAACCAACCAATAATGCACCAACTAATCCCGGTCCGGCAGTATAAGCCACACCGTCAATATCACAAGCGGTCAAATTTGCATCTTTTAATGCAGCTTGAATAAGGGGCAACGTCTTGCGTATATGATCGCGAGAAGCTAATTCAGGAACAACACCGCCATAATCCGCATGCATATCTATTTGGCTATAAAGTTGATTTGCGATTAAGCCTTGTTCTTCATCATAAATCGCAACGCCGGTTTCATCGCAAGAGGTTTCGATACCTAAAATTTTCATGTTTTATGATTAGATTAAATATGAAACCACGGATAGCAAAATAACAACGGTTGTTATCCGATATCCGTGGTATAAATTAGAACGAAAACAATGACTAATTAGAATTGTTCGCTATATTCAGGTTTAGTAATTGTTGGGAACTCTTTATTTTTATTTGCTTCGATCATTGAAGCAACTTTTTCAGCAGAATCATTTAACCCCATTTTCTCAAACGCTTTTTGCATATAAGGTAATGCTTCTAAAGTTGGTTTGTTATCAGGGTAGAAATTCATCATTTCTTCTACACGGTTAGCCACAGCAACATAAGCTTCACGCTCGTCATAGAATTTTACAATTTGTAATTCATGTTCGGCTAGACGATTTTTTAAGTAAACCATCCATTGTTGTGCTTCTGGTACGTATTTACTGTTTGGAAACTCTTTTACAATAGTTTGGAAGCTACCGTATGCATTACGTACAGAATCTGTTGAACGTGATGAACGATTTACACCAAAGAAATCTTGAATAAAGTTATCGCCTAAGCGAGCATTAGATAATGCCGCTAGATAGAATACGTAATCCATTTGTGGGCTGTTTGGATAAGCACGAACAAAACGTTCAGCAATATCTAATGCTTTGTAGTATTCGCCAATTTTATATTGTGCATAGATAAGGCTTAATTGGGTTTGTTCGCCAAATTGACTTTGTTGCCCACCTTTTGTTCCAACCGCATCTAAGTAACGGATAGCAGAGTTATAATCTCCGTCTTGTAAATAAGTTTGCCCTTTGCTGTAAAGATCTTGAGCAGAAGCTTCTTCAAGTTCTTTATTTGCATTACTTGAACAGCCTACAACGAGAAGTCCGGCTAAGATCAAGGAAGCAAGAGAAGTAAATTTACGCATAATGAATTACCTTTATAGATAAAAAAGTGTCTATGATCAAAAGTTAATGTACAATAGTCATATTGACTCATGGCACTTTGTTAAGTTCATACGAATTGCCCTTATTTTATAGTACGCTCATAAATAAGCAACAGACAAATTGGAATTTATAGTTAATGACGCAACAAATTACTTTAACTGCTGAGGTTTCAGCAGATTTATTGGGAGCAAGATTAGATCAAGCACTTGCTCAATTATTTCCCGATTACTCACGTTCTCGCTTAAAAGTATGGATTGAAAATGATCAGGTTTGGGTAAACGGTAAGATCGTGAATAAAGCCCGAGAAAAAGTTTTCGGTGGAGAATTAATTGAAGTTCAAGCGGAAGTGGAAGAAGAAGTCCGTTTTGAACCGCAAAATATTCCGTTAAATATCGTGTATGAAGATGATGATATTATCGTCATCAATAAACCTAAAGATTTAGTGGTACATCCAGGAGCAGGAAACCCGGACGGTACAGTGTTAAACGCTTTACTATATCATTACCCACCGATTGCTGAAGTTCCTCGAGCAGGGATTGTGCATCGTCTAGATAAAGATACTACGGGGTTAATGGTCGTGGCAAAAAACATTCCGGCACAAACCCATCTGGTTACTGCATTACAAAAACGCCAGATTACTCGTGAATATGAAGCGATTGCTAGTGGCATTATGACGCAAGGCGGTAAAGTCGATGAGCCGATGGCTCGTCACCCAACGAAACGTACGGCAATGGCAGTACATCCAATGGGAAAACCTGCGGTTACGCATTACCGAATTATGGAGCGTTTTAGAAACTATACTCGCTTGCGCCTACGTTTAGAAACGGGGCGTACACACCAAATTCGTGTCCATATGGCACACATTGCTCACCCGTTATTAGGTGATCAGCTTTATGGAGGGCGACCTCGTCCACCAAAAGGGGCTAGCGAAGCGTTTTTAGCGGTATTAAGAGGTTTCCAGCGTCAGGCATTACACGCAACAATGCTGCGTCTTGAGCACCCGATTACCGGTGAATTGATGGAATGGCATGCGCCATTACCTGATGATTTTGTTGAGTTAGTTGAGGCTTTAAAAGCGGATTATGAGCTTTATAAAGATCAACTCGATTATTAAAATCACATTTTCTTCTCGTTAAATAGCAGAAATTATGCTATTTTAGCGAACAATTTTTTCTATCCTGCTTGTTACATGTTGTTACATGGAATGGTAGTGGTAGGAAATTTAACGATTTTATTTTAACTTATTGATTTAAGGAGCTTTTATGCAACAAGGTAGCGGTTTAGAGATGTTAGTCATTCTTGCAGTGTTCGGTATCATTTTCTATTTTATGATTTATCGTCCACAAGCAAAACGCCAAAAAGAACAGCGTGAATTACTTTCTAATCTTGCAAAAGGCGATGAAATCCTCACAAGTGGTGGCTTAATCGGTAGAATTACAAAAGTCAGTGCTGAAAGTGAGAATGTTGTAATGGCATTAAATGACAATAATGAAGTCATGATTTCTCGTAATTTCGTTGTCGCAAAATTACCAAAAGGGACAATGAAAGCATTAAAAGATCAGCAATAATTTCATATTCATATATGATGCCTACTGGAACAATTCAGTGGGCATTTTTTACTCAATGGGAGAATTAGTGTGTTAAATCGTTTCCCGTTATGGAAGAACTTGATGATTATCTTTGTGGTACTCATCGGCAGTTTATATGCTCTTCCTAACTTATATGGCGAAGATCCATCGGTTCAAGTTTCAGGAACTCGTGGTCAACAAGCTACCACAGAAACTCTTGCTCAAGTACATAATGCGCTTGACGCATTAAATATCAAACCAAAATCCAGTGTATTGGAAAATGGCTCTATTTTGGTTCGTTTAGAAAAAGATGAACAACAACTTCCGGCAAAAGAAAAAATTGCAGAAGTGTTGGGCGATAAATATTCTGTTGCATTAAACCTTGCGCCGGCAACACCAACATGGCTAACAGATATTGGCGGCAGCCCAATGAAACGTGGTCTGGATTTGCGTGGTGGTGTTCGCTTCTTAATGGAAGTGGACATGAAAACGGCAATGGAAAAACAGCAAGAAAGCTTGCAAGATGCTTTACGTTTAGAATTACGTAAAGAAAAAATTCAGTATAAAGCGGTTAAAAAAGGCGAAAATTTTGCAACGATCATCGAATTTGCGGATAGTGATGCAGCAGATAAAGCGGTTCGTTATGTAAAACGTATGCATACAACGCTTGAAGCAAGCTATAACTCGCCAACTGAAGTGACATTTGCACTTTCAGCAACAGGTTTATCGACAACTCGCGATACAGCCATTGAGCAAAACTTATCGATTTTACGTAAACGTGTTGAAGAGTTAGGCGTATCTGAACCGACTATTCAACGTCAAGGTGCTGATCGTATCGTAGTTGAACTACCTGGGGTACAAGATACTGCTCGAGCAAAAGAACTACTTGGGGCAACAGCAACGCTTGAATTCCGTTTAGTGAATGAAAGTGTGAATGCTGAGGCGGCTGCTCGTGGTATTGTTCCTGCCGATTCGGAATTACAACATACCCGTGATGAACGTCCGGTTGTGTTAAAACGTAAACCGGCTTTAGGTGGTGAGCATATTATTGATGCGAGTGCAGGTAAAGATGAAAGAGGTTTGCCACAGGTAAGTATCAAGCTAGATCGTGAAGGTGGCGATCAAATGGCGGATATGACAAAAGCCGCAGTGGGTAAAGCAATGGCAACACTTTATAGTGAGTTTAAAGATTCAGGTCGCCGTGATGCAAACGGTAAAGTAATTCTTGAAAAACGTACTGAAGTGATTAACGTTGCTACCGTAAACTCACGTTTAGGAAGCCAGTTCCAAATTACTGGGATTAACTCAGCGGCTGAAGCACAAAACCTTGCAGTATTATTACGCTCAGGTGCATTAATTGCGCCAATCGTTATCGTTGAAGAGCGTACAGTTGGTGCATCTCTTGGGGCGGATAACGTTCAAAAAGGGATGGAAGCAGGGATGTATGGTTTAGTATTAACCATTATCTTCTGTTTAGTTTACTACAAAATGTTCGGTATCTTTGCGTCTGTTGCTTTAACCGTTAATATGATTTTAACCGTAGGCTTAATGTCATTGATTGGCGCAACATTAACCATGCCGGGGATTGCCGGTATTGTACTTGCCGTAGGGATGTCTGTGGATGCGAACGTATTGATTTATGAGCGTATCAAAGAAGAACTACGTAATGGACGTTCAGTGCAACAAGCGATTAGTGAAGGTTATAACGGAGCATTTACCTCAATTTTTGACTCGAACTTGACAACGATACTGACTTCATTAGTCCTTTATGCAGTAGGAACTGGTCCGGTTAAAGGCTTTGCGGTAACACTTGCATTAGGTGTTATGATTTCAATGTTCACAGCGATTACCGGAACACGTATGCTTGTAAACTGGGTATATGGCGGTAATAAACGTGTGAAAAAACTTTGGATTTAAGGTGGCATAAATGGCAACAATTCAAAAAGAAAAAGATGCTTCGGAGATTAAACTACCCTATAAGCTGATTCCATTTATGAAATACCGTTATGTGGGATTTGTTTTTTCTCTCATCCTTACGGCGCTTTGTATTTTTTCAATTGCAACGAAAGGATTTAACTGGGGATTAGATTTCACGGGTGGTACGGTAATTGAAACGAGTTTCTCTCAACCTGCAGATTTAGAGAAAGTGCGCTCAACCTTAGAGAAAAATGGTTATGGAAGTGCACTCGTTCAAACAACGGGTAGTCAAAAAGATATCATGATCCGCTTACCGGCATCAGCAGGCGATAAAGATCTGGGTAATAAGATTATGAATATGGTTCATCAAGATCTTGATGCCGGTGCAACGATCAAAAGCGTGGAATTCGTAGGACCAAACGTAGGTGAAGAACTTACTCAAGGTGCGATCTATGCGACCTTGGCAACTCTGGGTATGTTACTACTTTATGTAGGAACACGCTTTGAGGTGAGAATGGCATTCGGCGGTATCTTAGCGCTTTTCCACGATGTAATGGTAACATTGGGCGTATTCTCATTTTTACAAATTGAGATTGACTTAACCTTTGTGGCTGCGATTCTATCGGTGGTAGGTTACTCGTTAAATGACTCTATTGTTGTGTTTGACCGTGTAAGGGAAAACTTCAGTAAAATTCGCCGAGTAAGCTCCATTGAAGTTATTGATATTTCATTAAGCCAAACCTTATCAAGAACATTAATGACCTCAATTACTACGCTTTTTGTGGTCGCAGCGTTATATTGGTTTGGTGGTCCGACAATTCATAACTTCTCATTAGCGTTATTGATTGGTATCGGTTTTGGTACTTACTCATCAATCTATATCGCTATTGGTGTCGCACTTCAATTAGGTTTAGATAGAGAACATATGAATAAACCTGTTGTTGAAAAAGAAGGTGCGAATACGGAATCATTTATTGATTACTAAAATTAGTTATTGATTATAATCTATGCAATGGTTATAATCTCCACATTAAAAGGGCAAGAATTTTCTTGCCCTTTGTCGTTTTTTATTTTGGTAGTGAGATTGGCTCTCATTTTTTATCTAAGTTTATTTAAGTTCAGGAGAACAAATATGTTACAAAAATCGATCATTGATAAACTCAATGAACAGATTAACTTAGAATTCTATTCTTCTAACGTTTATCTACAAATGTCTGCTTGGTGTTCAAAAAATGGTTTTGCAGGCGCAGCGGAATTTTTATTACGCCACGCAGATGAAGAACTAGAGCATATGCAAAAGTTGTTTGATTATGTTTGTGAAACAGGTGCAATGCCACTTTTAGGTAAAATTGAAGCACCTTGCAAAGAGTATGCCTCATTAAAAGAGTTATTTGATATTGTTTTTGAACACGAAAAATTTGTTACCTCAAAAATCAATGAATTAGTTGAAGTGACTTTTGCCGCTAAAGATTATTCAACCTTTAATTTCTTACAATGGTATGTTGCTGAACAGCACGAAGAAGAGAAATTATTTGGCGAGATTCTCGATAAATTTGTGGTTGCAGGCGAAACCGGTAAATCACTTTACTTCATCGATAAAGATTTAGAAACCTTAGATCAACAAGGAGCGGCATAATGTTATCGCAAAATATCATCAAATATTTAAATGATCAGCTTAATTTAGAATTTTACTCGTCAAATGTTTATCTGCAAATGTCTGCTTGGGCGGATAACAACGGTTTTGCCGGTGCTGCGAAATTCTTAAAAGCGCACGCAATGGAAGAAATGGAGCATATGCGCCGCCTATTTACTTATTTAAATGAAACAGGCGCATTAGCGGAAATTTATGCGATTGAAGCACCTCAAGCAGAGTACAACTCTCTAAAATCGCTATTTGAGATTGTGTTAGAACACGAAAAGCACGTTACGGCTAAAATTAATGAGCTTGTGGGTGTTTCGTTTGAAGCAAAAGATTATTCAACGTTTAATTTCTTACAATGGTACGTGGCAGAACAGCACGAAGAAGAGTATTTATTTAATTCGATTTTAGATAAATTCAAACTTCTTGGCGAAGATGGCAAAGCGTTATACTATATTGATAAGGATTTAGAAAAAATGGCGGCGAGCCACTAATTTTAAATCGCTTTGAAGGAATCAAGCGGTCTAATTTCTCTTATTTTTTG
This sequence comes from Actinobacillus porcitonsillarum, assembly GCF_003101015.1. Classification (NCBI taxonomy): domain Bacteria; kingdom Pseudomonadati; phylum Pseudomonadota; class Gammaproteobacteria; order Pasteurellales; family Pasteurellaceae; genus Actinobacillus; species Actinobacillus porcitonsillarum. Next base: position 1,331,788 of record NZ_CP029206.1, read on the forward strand.
CAAATGAGGGCATAAATTAGACCGCTTTTCTTTCTAATGCATCGCAAACGTTTGCTTAAGTTGTTTCATTTATGTAAAATTTGCCCCTATTTTGTTTTCTTAGAGGTTCTTATGTCTTTATTTAAATTTGAAGAACGTGGCACTAATTCTCGCCAAGAAATTGTTGCGGGTTTAACCACTTTCTTAGCAATGGTTTATTCCATTATTGTTGTACCTGGAATGTTAAGCCAAGCAGGATTTCCGGCTGAATCAGTTTTTATCGCAACTTGTTTGGTTTCAGGCTTAGGTTCAATTCTGATTGGCTTATGGGCTAATGTACCAATGGCAATTGGTAGCGCCATTTCCTTAACAGCTTTTACTGCATTTAGCTTAGTACTAGGGCAAGGTATTTCTATTCCTGTTGCGCTTGGTGCAATTTTCTTAATGGGGGCGGTGTTTACCCTTATTTCTGTAACCGGTATTCGTGCTTGGATTTTACGTAATCTACCTTCAAGCATTGCTCACGGGGCAGGTATTGGGATTGGTTTGTTCTTATTACTAATTGCAGCAACCAATGTGAAATTAGTGATTAACAGTGGCATTGCTATTCCAGTAAAAATGGGCGATTTTACCTCTTTCCCTGTGATTATGTCATTGCTTGGCTTAGCGGCAATTATTGGGCTTGAAAAATTAAAAGTAAAAGGCTCTATTTTATGGGTAATTATTGCCATCACGATTATTGGTTTAATTTTTGACCAAGATGTGAAATATGCCGGTTTCTTCAAAATGCCAAGTTTTGGTGAGCAATCGCTTTTCCTCCAATTAGACATTATGGGCGCACTAAATACAGCGATTTTACCGGTAGTATTTGCGTTAGTAATGACAGCGATTTTTGATGCGACAGGCACTATTCGTGCCGTTGCAGGGCAAGCTAACTTACTCGATAAAGACGGACAAATTATCAATGGCGGACGAGCTTTAACTTCAGACTCATTAGGTTCAGTATTCTCAGGATTATTTGGTACAGCACCGGCAGCGGTTTATATTGAATCTGCTGCAGGTACAGCCGTTGGCGGTAAAACAGGTTTAACCTCTGTGGTTGTGGGTATTGGCTTCTTGCTTATGCTTTTTTTCCAACCATTAGCATTTTTAGTACCAAGTTATGCGACAGCACCGGCATTGATGTACGTAGGTTTATTGATGTTAAGCAATGTATCGAAATTAGATTTTGATGATTTCGTAGGCGCAATGGCAGGGCTTGTGTGTGCGGTATTTATTGTTTTAACTGCAAATATTGTAACCGGTATCATGCTTGGCTTTGCAAGTTTAGTGATTGGTCGAGTTATTTCAGGCGAATTTAAAAAGCTAAATATCGGAACAGTCATTATTGCAATCATTTTAGTCGCATTCTATGCGTTTGAATTGGCGATTTAATTGAATATAAATAACGGCTACTTTCGTAGCCGTTTCTTTTTTATTTTCCTTTCACATCAATAATCAATACTTCAGATTGAGAGCCTAATCGCATTGGAATTCCCCAAAACCCATAGCCTGACGTAACAAAAAAGTGTCCGTTTTCGATTTTTTCATAGCCGTAATCTAGTCGGTACATTAATGAAGTAACAATATTCGCAGGGAATATTTGCCCTTTATGGGTATGCCCGGAAACCTGAATATCTATCGGTAATTTTGAATGTTCTTCAATTTGTGTTGGGCGATGATCTAATAAAAAGGTCGGTAGCCTTGTATTAACGTCTTTTAAAAGCTGTTCTGCGCTAGGGCGGTTTTTTACTAAATCATCATTACGACCAATAATAGTAAATTTTCCTTCAATTTCGACCGCTTGATCCCATAAAACTTGAATACCGGCTTTGCGGATCTCATCGGCAATATCTTTTTGCGAACCTAAAAAGTCGTGATTGCCAAGGGTGGCATAAACACCTAAAGGCGCTTTTAGTTTTGATAGATGCGGTTGCATTTGTTCGGCGGTATAAACTTGGGTATTGTCATCCATAATATCGCCAGGGAGTAAAATTAAATCGACTTTTTCACGATTGAAAATATCCGCAAGAGTATCGAGCTGTTTATTGCCAAAGAATTTACCTAAGTGTAAATCGCTTACGACACCGATGCGAAGAGGCGAAATGGGTTTATCCAGCGTAATTTGGTAATGAATAACTTTAGGCACATAAGCATTATAAATCGTTAAAGCCATAAAACCGGCGAGCACAGGTAAATAAGCTATTTTTAACCATTTATTTAGCCGATCCACAGGAATGATGAGTTTCCCAAAGGTGTAAATCAGCATTGTTCCTAATCGAACAAAAAAGATAAACATCAAAAAAGCGAGAAGGAACGCAACAAGGCGAAAGCTCTGAAACGTTTTAAAAAATTGCAGAAAAATCAGCCCATTGGCAACTAAATAGCTGGTAAGTGTTACGATCTTACGTTTTTTGTCGGATAAATTGCCTAACCAGCCTATCGTTCGAGAGAAGTTAAGAACTAATAATTGCAGCGTAATAAATGCAATGGCAAAAGTAATATAGTGGCGATATTCCAAAAGATTTCCCTTATATTTGATTTACAAGTAAAAAAGCCCAACCAAAGGCTGGGCTTTTAAGTATAGCAAATACAATTCTGAGGGGGAATAATGCTTTAGAGGGTTACTTCTCTAGCTTTTGACGAATTGCGTTTGCTAATTCTGTGCTGACTTTTTCAAATTGAGCCATTTGTCTTTCTACGATTTCAGGAACAGTAACGCCTGATAAACCTGCTGCAAAGTTACCTGCTAAGCGATCTTTTTCTTCTGCTGTGAATAAGTTATAAAGAGCAGCAGGCTGTGAGTAGTAATCTTCATCGTACTCACGGAAGTTAAAGTGTGCAGCTTCACGCTCAATTTGTAATGGTAATTGATCGTGGGTTGGTACATAAGTGTCAAAACGGTTCGGCGAGTAGTTAGGGTGGTTGCCACCGTTTGCATCAATACGCATTGCACCATCACGGTGAGTCGTGTGATATGGGCATTTTGGTGCATTTACAGGGATTTGGTGGTGGTTTACACCTAAACGGTAACGCTGTGCATCTTGGTAAGAGAACAGACGACCTTGTAACATACGGTCTGGCGAGAAGCCGATTCCCGGAACGATGTTAGATGGTGCAAATGCCGCTTGTTCTACTTCTGCGAAGTAGTTTTGTGGATTGCGGTTTAACTCTAATACACCCACTTCGATCACTGGGTAATCTGAGTGTGGCCATACTTTAGTTAAGTCAAAGGCATAATTATGTTTGTGAGCATCTGCTTCTGGCATAATTTGTACTTGAACAGTCCAACGAGGGAATTCGCCACGCTCAATCGCTTCGTATAAATCTTGTTGGCTAGATTCACGATTTTCGCCCACTACTTTAGCCGCTTCTTCGTTAGTGAAGAATTTGTGACCTTGTTGTGTTTTGAAGTGGAATTTCACCCAGAAACGCTCGTTGTTTGCGTTTACAAAGCTATAAGTGTGGCTACCGTAACCGTTCATATGACGTAAGCTTGCTGGAATACCACGATCTGAGAATAATGTCATAATTTGGTGCATTGATTCAGGGTGACGTGACCAGAAATCCCAAGCCGCATTTGCATCACGTAAGTTTGTTTGTGGGTTACGTTTTTGTGTATGGATAAAATCTGGGAATTTTAATGGATCTCGGATAAAGAATACTGGTGTATTGTTACCCACTAAGTCCCAGTTACCTTGTTCTGTATAGAATTTTAAGGAGAAACCACGTACATCACGCTCTGCATCGGCTGCCCCACGCTCACCAGCAACCGTTGAGAAACGTAATAATACTTCAGTTTGTGCACCCGGTTTAAATACCGCAGCTTTAGTATATTTAGTAATATCTGCAGTCACAGTGAATGTACCGTAAGCCGCTGAACCTTTAGCGTGAACCACACGCTCAGGAATACGCTCACGAGCAAAGTGTGCTAATTTCTCTTGGAACCATACGTCTTGTAAAAGAAGTGGACCACGTGGACCCGCAGACATTGTGTTGTCATTATCAACAACTGGTGCACCTGCTGCCGTTGTTAAAGTTTTTGAGCCATGATCAAAAGGGCATTTTTGAGACATTTTAAGTTTCCTTATTTTAATAGGTTTTGACGTTTTATTTATTGTTATTGATTGTTAAAAATTTGTAAAACTATCAAATCAATAAACCAAAACTAATAATAACTTAAAATGGATTGGTGAATTCTATGTTAAAACCCTTCATTTGGATATGAAGGGCGAGAATTAGACTATTTTAATCTTGCAAAACCTTGTTCAAGATCGGCAATAAGATCTTCCACAGCCTCTAAACCGATGTTCAGACGAATTAAGGTACCTGTTAATTTACGTTCAATTGCAGGACGAATGCGAGCAATTTCTTCCGGCTGATTAGCCAAAATCAACGACTCGAATCCCCCCCAAGAGTATGCCATAGTGAAGATTTTAAAATGGTCTAGGAAATTAGAGAGTTGCTCATCGGTTAATTTTTCGTAAAGTTCGAAAGAAAAAACACCGCTTGCGCCTTTAAAATCCCGTTTAAAGAATTCGTGACCTAAGCAGCTTGGTAGTGCCGGGTGGTAAACCGCTTTTACTTCAGGGCGTTGAGCCAGCCAGTTCGCAATGGTTATGCCGCTTTTTTCTTGCTCTTTTAAGCGAATGCCAAGAGTTCGAATACCTCGGGCGGTCATATAAGCAGAATCGGCATCAACCATTTGCCCCATTAAATAAGAACGCTCACGAAGCTGATCCCAACAACGAGCGTTTGAAACCGCTGTGCCGATCATCACATCAGAATGTCCAACAAGATATTTTGTGCCGGCTTGAATAGAAATATCAATACCAAATTCAAGGGCTGGGAAAAGAACTCCTGCCGCCCAAGTATTATCAATCATAATAACAATTTCAGGATTAATTTCTCGAGCAACACGTACCAACGTTGGAATATCCGGTACTTCTAGGGTAAGTGAACTCGGGCTTTCTAAAAAGAGGATTTTGGTCTTTGGCTGAATAAGAGAGCGGATACCTTCGCCAATCATCGGATCATAATAAGTCGTACTGATACCAAGATTTTTCAGAATAACGTTACAAAAATCTTGTGTCGGCTCGTAGGCTGCGCCCGTCATTAAAATATGATCGCCTTGTGATACAAAGGCTAAAATCGCATTGGTTACAGCTGCCGCACCGCAAGGGTAGAGGTAACAGCCGGCGCCACCTTCTAATTCACACATCGCATCTTGTAATGCGAAATGGGTTAGCGTACCTCGTCTGCCATAAAATAATTCGCCTTTGTAACGGTTTCTTGTGGCGTGTTTTTTATCGGCAACGGTGTTAAACACTAATGAAGAGGCGCGTTGGACAACAGGATTAACCGAGCCTTGGGTATAACGTGATTTTCGCCCTGCGTGAACAAGAGTTGTTTCGAGAGTTTTGTTGTGATTTGACATATTTCTTTTGCTATTGTGTAATATCAACTTTTTGCAATATTTGACCGCTCGAGGTTATCTAAAAACAGAGCGGTATTGCGGTCTGCTTTTTTTAAATTGGCTAATAAGCACTAAAACGAAAAAGAGGCTAAATAGACCAAAGGCTAAAATTAACCATTGTGGCATTCCCCAACCTAACATTTCCCATTGGCTTTGGCTACAATTTACCGGACCGGGTGCAAAGATACTCGGGAACCATTGGTCAAACGGCATGGTTTGAGGGAAATCGGGTTTAAATTCACATTGGTTCCAAGGGGATGGGTTAAGTTGGTAATCGGTATGTTTTATGGCTAAGAGTAATCCCTTAATCGCACTAAATCCCCATAAGGCGAGAGCAATCCAACGGAAAAAGGCGAAGCGAGGGGCAATAGCGCCGAGTAATCCGGCTATGACCAACCCAAAAATCGCAAGGCGTTCATAAACGCACATGACACAGGGTTGAAGTCCCATTCCGTGTTGAAAATATAGGCCTGTTGCTTCTAACACAAAGGCAACAAAAGCAAGAAAGAGCCAAGCTGTTCGGCTTAGAGAAAGGTTTTTAAAGAATGTGAGCATAGTGTCCCCTTTTCATTGATTTAAGCCATTGTAGCAATTCTTATTCAGAGGGGAAAGTACAAAAAACAATTAGGCGGATAAAACCGCCTAATATGGAATATGATGAGGATTTATCTTGTGATAATCCAACCCCATTGTGTCATCAACTCTGTGCATTTTGGTAAGAGGTATTCAAGTGATAAGAAACCTACGCCAGAAAGGACGATACTATATGGTAATGCCATATACACCATTTTTCCATAAGAGAGACGAATAAGCGGTGCAAAAGCAGAGGTTAATAAGAACAAGAATGCAGCTTGTCCGTTTGGTGTGGCGACCGAAGGTAAGTTAGTACCAGTATTGATTGCCACTGCGATCAGGTCAAATTGTTCACGATTAATGATGCCTGAAGTAAAGGCTGTTTTCGCTTCATTGATATAAACGGTTCCTACGAAGACGTTATCTGAAATCATAGAAAGTAAACCGTTGAAAATATAGAACAATGAAAGCTGTGATTGTGAATCAGCCGATAATACAAATTGGATAATTGGCTCAAAGAGTTTGAGATCAATGATTACGGCAACAACTGAGAAGAAAACGACTAACAAAGCACAGAACGGCATTGATTCTTGGAAAGAACGTCCGATGGTATGTTCGTCTGTAATACCACAAAAAGCGGTGGTAAAGATAATTACGGTTAAACCAATAATACCAACATCAGCAAGGTGAAGAGCTAAACCGAAAATTAACCAAACGCCGGCAACAGCTTGAATCCCCATTTTTAGACGATCTTGTTTGGTCATTTTGCGCTCTCTAGATTGGTTATAACGAGCTAATACTACCCAAACTTTTTTCGGTAGTTTTTCTCCATAGCCAAACAGCTTAAAGTGTTCTACCGCTAAACAAGTCAAAGCTCCGCAAATAAGCACTGGTACGCTAATTGGTAGAACCCTTAATAAAAATTCCACAAATCCCCATTCTGCTTGGCCTGCAATAATAAGGTTCTGTGGTTCACCAACCATCGTCATTACTCCACCTAATGCTGAGCCGACACCTGCATGCATTAAAAGGCTACGTAAGAAAGCTCGGAATTGGTCGAGGATTTCTTTTTTACTTTGAATTTTGTCATCATTGGTTATATCGGTAGAATCTTCAAAGCTATTACCTGAAGCAACTTTGTGATAAACACCGTAGAAACCGGTTCCAACACTGATAATCACGGCAATAACGGTTAGTGCATCAAGGAAAGCAGATAAAAATGCAGCACTTAAACAGAAAGCTAAGGCAAGTAATTTTTTTGAATGGATAGCAATCAATAATTTCGTGAAAACATGCAATAAAAGTTGCTTCATAAAATAGATACCAGCAACCATAAACATTAAGAGTAAGATAACATCAAAGTTTGCCATCACTTCTTGTTTAATATGATGTGGACTCGTCATACCGATAATAACGGCTTCAATGGCTAATAAGCCACCAGGTTGTAATGGATAGCATTTTAATGCCATGGATAATGTAAAAATGAATTCAGCGACCAGTACCCATCCTGCAACAAAAGGACTCACGCAGAAATAGAGTACAGGATTGATGGTTAAAAAACCAAGAATACATAATTTATACCAATCTGGGCTTTTGCCTAGAAAAGATTTAAAGAATACCTGAGAGGCTTCCATAATCATCTCCTTTAATTATTATTTTGAATATGCGAGTTTGCAATATAGAGTAAATTAAGAGACAATACAATTGGACCTATAGTAGAAATTTGACTATTTTAGGAAAATTTGATCATTATTAAAAATCACAAAATAAATTTCGTTTTTGGTATTACGCCGAAAACAGGAGGCATCCCAGTTGGATAACGCAACAATTTTAAAAGCCCAAAGCCCAGCAGCTTTAGCTGAAGAGTATATTGTTAAATGTATTTGGAATCATCACTTCCCAGCGGGGAGCGATTTACCAGCTGAGAGAGAATTAGCTGAACGGATAGGTGTTACTCGTACAACATTAAGAGAAGTCTTACAACGTTTAGCTCGTGATGGTTGGTTGCAAATTCAACATGGGAAGCCAACACGTGTAAATGATATTTGGGAAACAGCCGGGCCAAATATATTAGGAACAATTTTAAAATTAGATCCTTCTTCAGCACCTTTAATTATTTCTAATGTACTTTCTCTTCGAACAAGAATGTCTGAATATTATATTCAAGAGGCAATAAAACTTGCGCCTCAAGAAGTACTACGTCTATTTGAACCATTAGAAAAATTAGAAGATGATGCGCAATCTTTTGCATTATTTGATTATTCGCTTTATCGCCAATTGACATTTCTAGCAAATAAACCAGTTTACGCATTGATTTTTAATAGTTTTAAAAGCACTTATATTCAAGTTGCCTCGCTCTTTTTTGAAAATGCAGAAGCACGTAAGTTATCCTTTGAATTTTATCAAGAGCTGAAAAACTTATGTGAAACGGGCGAGCTTCAATATGTTACGGATTGTTTAGCTCGAAATCGCCAAAATAGTAGTATTCGTTGGGCAGAAATTTTACAGCAGCTTCCTGCTAATTTTACGGATAAATAAAAAATGAGTGTGAATGAAATTGTTTTTAGCTTAGCACCGGAAGATAGCGCCCGCTTGCAATCACTTTGCGGTGCTTTTGATGAACATTTAGCGTTGATTGAAAAAAGTTTCAACATTGTTATTGCTCGTCAAGGTTTTTTATTTACTATTCAACCTGCAGAAGAAAATCATTATACCCATTATCTTTTGCAAAATAGTGCAAAATTGATTCAGCAACTTTACGTTGAAACAGCACCCATTAAAGGTAAAATCAAAGAACTGGATTTAGAAGATATCCATTTAGCGATCCAAGAAAGCCGAATGCTATTGCAAAATCAATGGCAATCACAAGGCGAGATTACGATCAAAACTAAACGAGGTGTGATTAAGCCTAGAGGCGAACATCAACAAGCGTATTTACGCAATATTCTCAATCACGATATTAGCTTTGGGATTGGACCTGCCGGTACGGGGAAAACATTTCTTGCCGTAGCTGCTGCGGTGGAGTCTTTAGAACGTCAAGAAATTCGCCGTATTTTATTGACACGACCAGCCGTTGAAGCGGGCGAAAAATTAGGTTTTTTACCCGGAGATCTCGGGCAAAAAATCGAACCTTATTTACGACCACTTTATGATGCCTTGTTTGAAATGCTAGGGTTTGAACGCGCGCAAAAATTGATGGAGCGAGGTGTGATTGAAATTGCACCGCTTGCTTATATGCGTGGTAGAACGCTAAACGATGCCTTTATTATTTTAGATGAGAGCCAAAATACAACGACCGAGCAGATGAAAATGTTTTTAACCCGTATTGGCTTTAATTCTAAAGCGGTAATTACCGGCGATGTAACCCAAGTTGATTTACCAAGAAATCAAAAATCGGGCTTAAAGCACGCTATGGAAGTTTTAAAAGATGTGGAGGAGTTGAGCTTTAATTTCTTTGATAGCAAAGATATTGTTCGACACCCTGTGGTGGCGAAAATTGTACAAGCCTACGATGTTTGGGAGGCGGAAGACGAAATCCGCCAGTAAGAGAGAAAACAACAGCGCCAATTAGAAAAATTGGCATTAGAGCAGCAGAAGATTTTAGCTCAAGCTGAAGCATTATAAATGTGATTATTATAGAAGTAAGCGGTTGAATTTGTTATGTATATCGGTATTATGTAGCAGTTGCACAAAGATTTAACCGATTGAAAACATTAAAATCCCTATTGAAATTTTCACTCAATAGGGATTTTTATTATGACACAAAAGTTACTCAAACACGAGTTAGTAGAACGGTTGCTTCAACTGAAAGAAAAACAAGATTTATTAACGGTGCAAATGCAACTTTTAACGCAAGAGATTAGCGAGTTGGCAGATCCATTTATGCCGAAAACACCGAAAAGCCAGTCTGTGATTACCACTCGTTTAATCGCACAAGTATTAAAGGAAAATCAGGATATGTGGTTGGTATGTGGGGATATAGCAGAACAGGCATTACGATTAGTGGGGCAGCTACAATTTGTTGATGTTGGTGATAACCATTATAAAGCAGTCAAAAGAATGTTGTTGCGGTTGGAGAAAAAAGGATTAGTTGAGCGTGCAGGGTTTCATTGGCGTTTAAAAACCTTGAAAACTAATTAATAGTTACGCTTTCAATCTCCACCGCACATCATTTGCTTTTAATACTATTCGTTCTACCACATCTTTATTAAGCCAATGCTTCAATGCGCCACGAACTGAAACAGTATGTTGCGGTTGAATGATGGGGTCTTGTTTATCTCGAATAAGGACAAGTTCCGTTAATTCATTAACAGTAAAGTAATGATTTGGTTTTACTTTCATTTCAGCAAGTACCATTTGGCGTAGTTTTCCCTTGAAACGATGCTGATAAGTGCGGTAGGTATAAAGCTCTGTATTATATTCATCAGTTACGGCTTCTGATTGCATAACCTCAATGGCTGCTTGTAGCTTATCGAGTTTACTTTCCACCAAAGCAAGGTGTTCTAGCACTTGCTTACGCTCACGCTGCAAGCGGTCAATTTTTGTCTGAATTTGACTTAAATAGATTTTCTTTGCCATTACATTACCAATCGTTCTATTTGTCTATGGTTGCCTTGCCAATAGCCTTTCCAAACATTATCTGATGACGTGCTGAGGCATTTACTGGTGACATCATTGAAAATGGTTAAATTATCCAGTTTACGAGTATCTTCACGATAGGCGATTTCATTGGCATAGTTATCAAGATAAATGTTACTCATCTTGTGGACTTGTCCGTAATACATTCGTTTGAAACGTGCAAAGTAACTTTCCGCAAGGTTATTAGTAACGCCTTCATCGCTACGATATTCATGTTGGTGATTTACTCGTTGTAAATCGTAATTGACCATCAATTCATCATAGGCTGAGTTTTCGTCCGCATGAATACGGCTGTTTGGCTCAATGTACGCAGTAGCCAATTTCTTCACCGTTTCTGTGTTCTCTGAGAGAATAGGGAAAGTGATGGTTTTCTTTGCGCCCACTAATTGTGGATTAGAGGAAGTTTCCTGTTCTGAATAACGCTCACGCATCACTAATACCGCACGCTTGTTTGGATTGGTGTTTTCTTTTAAACGTCTATCCACACGCTCTGCTTTCTTATTCTTTGGACGTGGAGCGGAATGTACATAAGTGCCATCTATATGGATTTCGCCTACTAGGGGGAATAACTCACGTTGGATAATCAGGCTTTCACGAATCTTATGCGCAAGGGTAAAAGCCGTTTTGTATTGTACGTTCAAGTCACGAGATAGCTGGCAAGCGGAAATTCCTTTTGCTGATTGTCTTACTGCACAATTCACTTCACACGCGCTACGGACACCCCGCTGCACAGCCCAACAATTTGCGATTTAAAAAAACATTCAGGCAGCCTGAACGATAAAAAAACACTGTTTTCCCATTTGAGAAAACAGCGTTTAATGTCATCTTGGCAAAAATTCAGATTAAGCCATATACCATTTTACATTTTTATTTTGTCGTGCATACATCCACACCAAAATCAAAGGCGGAATAATATAGCCTACTGTTACCAAGAAACCATGAATGACGTAAGCAATAGAATCAGGTAGCGTGGCAACGTATTTCATAGGCGATAACCAAGGCGACATTTGTAGCGAAGTCGCACATAAAAATAGGGATTGCCATGTTAAATTAACTTTGTCTTGATTTTTTGCAGAACGCCACCATGCGAAAGCAAGTAAACCAAGCATAAATACCACTTCAATGCCCCATGACCATTCACCATATTTTTCCCACCAGCCCCAACCAAATTTAATATCAGAATAAGGGTATAACGCCAAATCTTGATTGTGTACAGGCACATCTGCTAGCCAATGCAACATAGAACACGCAAATGCCCAAAAAGCAATATTTTTACTTTTATAAAAATGATAACAAAGCCAAGCAAATAGCCCAGACCATACTGCCGCCATCAACAAAGAATGATCCCAATCAATAAATACCAAATCAAAGTATAAATATGGCAATGTTTCCAAATTACCGCGCACGGTGTCTGCCCCACCGATAATCATTAAACCATTGACAATATCAATCACGCCTGCACCAATAAATAATGGCAAGGCTGGAACATTGGGCTTGCTTGCTTTTAAGGCGGTTGCCACCGCAAAATGACCAAAATACATGGTGTTTCCTTTGTGTTTAAATAATGAAAATGAAATTTTATACCCAAAAAATAATTTATATAAGAGACAAAATAGCCATTTTGTCGCATAATACACAAAGGTGTTGGCAATACCGTAACCACGTTTTTATTTGGAAATTTTGCTATGAAATCTCATTCAGCCCCAGAAAAACTTTGGCAAGCCTTTCTAATACTATTGACACAACACAGCCCTGATGAAATCAGCGTGCAACAACTTTGTGAAACAGCTCATCTTCATCGTTCATCGTTTTATCGGCATTTTCGTGATTTATATGCGCTAACAGACTACGGTTTTACACAAGTTGCTCATCAAACGATGTTGAATGCACATGATGCACGTTCTACACTCGTATCAATTCAGTCATATTTAAAATTTGTTGAACAACATCGTTTTGCATTACGCCATTTATTAGTCGGCAATCATGCTTATCGTTTTCAGCAAGCCATATGTCAGCCATTTGAACAGCATTTGCTTCATCTCTTTCAAAAGGCAGGTGAAGATTATATTCACCCAGCTCCTGCGGAGTATGTGGCACGTTATCATATTGGCGGTATCGCACGGATTTTAACGGTTTGGCTACAAAACTCCCATGCACAAACTGAGGAATTTATTAAACAAACAGATATTTTATTGCGGCACGCGCTAAAAGAGTGCTTAAAATCATGAAAATACAATCTTATATGATAAACAATCAGCGCGTAGATACTATTTCAGGCAGCCTGAAATACTGTAATTGTGTATTTCAAGGCCGCCTGTAATGTTTTGTTAATCCGCGAATGGTTAAACGGTGATAGCGTGGGTGCGGCGGCGCAACGCTGCGTTCAAATCCAAAAATATCAACTTAACCCTGTGCCAACTGCTTCTTAATCTCCACAATTCTCGGTAAATTTTCCAAAGCAGAACGAACGCCTTTCGGTTTATGCCCCAGCAGTTTTTCCAGTGTGTCGGTGGTGTGTCGGTACACGGGTTTGGTCATCAAACGCATTAGCCCTTTCAAGTGCGCTTCGGTGTGCAACTGATTGTTATCACGCAAAATGCCCATATATTTTTCCGCCCAAGCGTCTTTGTCTAAATAGCGGTGCGTAACCTTGAAGCCGAAGATATCGCTGTATATCTGTGCCAATTCCGCCATACTGAGCAACTCATCGCCTGTTAGGGCATAAGATTTGCCGATATGCGCTTCAACATTGGTAATGATATTCGCCACCGCTTCGGCTAAATCGGGGGCGGAAATGGACGCGATTTTTTCATCGGCTTCAAACGGCACTTCAAACACTTGCTCGCTTGCAATCGTTCCTAAATTAAACCAGCTTAAAATCGGGTTTTCGATAAAGGCGTTGGCGTGAATATTCACATACGGCAAGCCCGACCATTCCAATGCGCGTTCACTAACCCAATGGGCGCGTTGCTGTGGCGACCAATCGCTGACTTCTCCACCAAGCAATGCGGTACGCGCTTGCGGTGCTTGCACCATTTGGTCATAGCCCATAAAAATTTGTTCGTATTCGGATAGGTTAATCAGCGCTTTAATCTTGCCCTGTCTGCGGCAGGCTTCCATCATAATAATGTAAGCGTCTGAATAATAAGGGCTCAGGCTCATACTGAAATAGACAATATCCACGCCTTCCAAGGCTTTTGCTACATCGTGCAAATTCAATAAATCGCCTTTGAATACTTCTGCTCCCAAAGCTTCAATGTCTTTGTCTTTTTGATTGGTCGGGCGCATAAAGGCACGGACATCTTGCCCCCGGGCGACTAAATGCTTGATGATTAAATCGCTGACTGAACCCACTGCTCCGCCTGCGCCTGTGATTAAAATTTTATTGCTCATTTTGTGTACTCCTATATTGTTAAAAAATCGGTAATCAATGCCTATTCGGCTAACATTCTGCTAATTGCTTGATTGAGAGCCGTTTTATAACTCTGCGTTTGGGCTGAATTGGGCACAATTTCAAAAAAGCTGTGCGGTACGCCGTTAATCACTTGCAAATCTGTCGGCACGCCTGCCTGTATCAAGCGGTTGGCATAATCTAAATTTTCATTCACAAACAAATCCAAACTGCCGACTGCCATAAAAGTGTGGGGCAAGTCTTTGAATTGCGTTGCCATACTTGCTGAATAATAGGGCAATTCTTTTTCGGAAATATGTTGCCCACCTTGAAGCATTTGCCAGCCCATTCGGTTAAATTCAGCCGTCCACATAAATTCCCCTGCATAAGCGTTGCGGTAGGGCGATTGCGTTGTGCCTGTGCGGTAATCCAACATTGGATAAATCAGCACCTGACCTTTCGGGCTGTATTTGCCTACATCTCGGGTTTTGAGTGCCAAACGCGCGGTTAAACCACCGCCTGCACTTTCGCCCATTAAAATAATATTCTGCTTATCAAAACCTAGTTTTTCAGCATTATCAAATAGATAAGTCAATCCGTGATAAGCATCATCAATATCGGCAGGATAAGGGGCAACCGTTGCCAAACGGTATTCCACACTCACCACCACCGCTCCTGTGCTGTTGGCTAATTCAAACAAACTGGCGTTTTGCTGACGTGCATTGCCAATCAAATAACCGCCACCGTGCATAAAATAAATCACAGGCGATTGGGCTTTTTTATTTGTAGGTTCAAAAACATACAAATTAACCGCAGGCTGTTTATTGCGTGCAGGGGCGGTTAATTGACGGCTTGGCGTAATCGGGTCGGCTTCTGCTTTGGCAAGCATTTGGGCGTTAAATTGCTCAAAGGCTTGTTTTAAAGCGGTCGGATTATCGCCTAAACGTTGTAATTGTCCGCTTAAATTTTGGGTAAATTCATTGGCTTGAAGCGTGGCTTGCTTGTATTCAGGGGCAAGCAGATGTGCCGATTGATAGCCTGTTGCATTCACATTCAATGAAGCCATTGCAAGCAATGTGGCGACAAGGTATTTTTTCATCTTAACGCCCTTCTTCATTCGCCCAAAATTCTTCAATATATTGATGAAATTCATCGGAAAATTTACGGTCTTTGTAATAATAAACCTTGTCATCGTCATTGAGTTCACGAAGCACACGGCACGGATTACCAACGGCAATGCAGTTATCGGGAATATCTTTGGTAACGACTGAACCTGCGCCAATCACCACATTATTGCCAATTTTTACATTGGGCATCACCACGCTATTTGCCCCAATCCACACATTATCGCCAATGCTAATCGGCAGAGAAAACACGCCACGACGGCGGTATTTCGGATCAACCGGGTGGGTAATGCCAAGCAAGGAAACATTCGGGGCAAACATCACATTATCGCCAATGGTAATGGTTGCACCGTCTAAAATCGTGCAGTTGTAATTGGCGTAAAAATTCTTGCCGATTTTAATATTCACGCCGTAATCGCAACGAAACGGCAGTTCAATTCGGAAATCATCTCGCTCGATTTGGAATAATTGCTGAAACAGGGCGGTTTTTTCTGCTTTTTGTGATGGGGCTAAGCGGTTAATTTCGTAAAGCAACTCTTGCGCTTGCTCGTTGATGTCGTTTAATTCAGGCAAAAAAGGGTTATACAATTCCCCTGCTTGCATTTTTTGCATTTGGCTCATGCGTTTTCCTTTAATGGTTACTCTGATAATTGAAGTTATTGTATTTTAAGTCTGCTTGCCATTTCTGTCAAGCTCTAATGATTAGAGTTTATGGAAAAATTTTGCTATAATGGCAAAAACTATGATTTTAAACAGGAAAAATACAATGAAATCAAACGACTTTGACAACATCGCCTGCCCGATTGCCGATGTGCTAGGTGTATTAAATGACAAATGGACGGGCTTATTGCTTCGTGATTTGCTACTGGGCGTAAAGCGTTATAGCGATTTGCAAAAAAACAGCAATATTACCCACGCCACATTAAGTAGCCGATTAAAATCCTTGGAAAGCAACGGCTTGGTGCAAAAACAGCTTTACCAAACCAACCCCGACCGCTATGAATATCACTTAACCGAACAAGGCAAAGACATGCTGTGGCTAGTGGCAGCATTGGCACAAATCGGCACAAAATGGCATTTGTCCGATTGGATCGATACACCCTTGCAGTTTGTGAACACGGCAACAGGACATTTCGTGCGTTTGGCGTTGATTGACGAACAGACAGGCGAAGAAGTGGACGTGAGTAAGGTGGCGTTGGTGGAAAAGGGGAAATGAGCGTGAAAAGCAAGCGTAGCAAGCGTAGGGGGGGGGCTCGCACCCACGCGTTCTGTATCTTCCCTTAAATCATCATTTACTATCAACATTCCCTTTCAGGCTGCCTGAAATCAATATTGCACATTAAAATTATGATTTTGGTGCATATTAATAAACCGCGTGGGTGCAAGCACCCACCCTACGCTTGCTGATTTTCCATCAATGCTTATCAAACGGGCGATACTGCACCGGATACCAGCGGTAGCCTTTGCCGTCTTTTTCCGTTTTGATGTGTCCTAAGCCCGGGAACGGCAGGTGGGCGGCGGCGATCAGGGTTTTATCGGCGGCGATTTTAGTCAAAATCGTTTGGCGGTTGGTACGGGCGGCTTCGGCGTCGGCATCAAATTCAATCGCCACTTCGGGATGTGCCATTTGCACCGCACCGTTGTGCATCACATCGCCCCAAAACAGGATTTTTTCGCCTTTGGATGTAAATTCAAAACCGCTGTGGCCGGGGGTATGGCCGAATAGCGGCACGGTTTTTACACCGGCAAACACTTCGTCGCCGGCATTGTAGAATTTCACTTTATCCGCTTTCAAATACGGAGCGACGGCGTAGCGTGCCGCTTCGATAAAGGGATGGATTTCAGACGGCAGTTTGTCCATCGGCGTATCCAGCCAAAAAGCCTTTTCCTGCAACGGCAGGTAAACGGTGGCATTTTTGAACACGCGTTTGCCTTTTTCGGTGATGCCGTTGATGTGGTCGGCGTGCATATGGGTCGGCAGGATAATATCCACTTGTTCAGGCTGGTAGCCTGCCGCTTTCAGGCTGTCGATCAGACGGCCTTGTTTGTCCAAGAAAATCGGTGCTTCGGCTTCGCCTTTGCCCGCATCAATCAAAATCAGATTGTCACCGGTATTCACCAAAAAGCCGATAATTGTGCCTTCCAAGCCGCCTAATTCGCTGCGTTGGGCAAATTCATCGTCCAACATCGCATCTAATTCTGCTTTGCTGAATTGAGTAAACGGCGCCATCAGCGACATATCCAAATTGCCCACGCCGTCATACAGGGCGGTGACTTCATAATCGCCGACCATTTGGCGGAAATAGCCCGGCACTTGCGTTTTTTGCATTTTGACGGCGTTTTTAGCCGGTGCGTAAGTCGGGTGGGCATGGGCGGCGATTGCCGACAAACCCAAAGTGGCGCTGATTAATGTGGTTAAAACGAGTTTTTTCATTCTCTTTTCCTTTTATTTCGGTTCTTTATAAATCAAGTCTTTAGTGTGTTGCGGTACAAACTGGCTGGTGACGATCATTGGGGCGATTTTATAAAACGCTTTCGGCAGTTTTAAATCATCAATCGTCGTTTCATCCACCGCTAACGATACCTCATCTTCACGACCGCTTTGAATTTTGTTTTTGGTATCCGGATCGAGTAATACCATAGTGGCATTGGAAGTAATATCGGCATATTCCGTGACCGCTTCTAAGATTTTGTCCGGACTGGTCAAATCGCCGGAAGCAAGCAGCAAAGCACGACCGACAAGTCGGGTTTTAATCACTTTACTGATGGCTTGCCCCATATAAGCACCGGCTTTCGGTTCGGCGGCGAAACCGCGTACGCCGGATTGTGACACGTTGAAATAATCCACGCCCAATTTTGCTACTTCGTCGATAAGATACAAGGCTTCGTCAAAGGTAAAGCCGTTGCCTTCACGATGGATTTCCTCCGGCGAAATGCGATAACCCAAGATAAAATCCGCTTTGGCATATTGCTTGATCACCTCTTGAATGCGTTTGACTACTTCCAAGGCGAAGCGGGCGCGGTTTTCAAGGCTGCCGCCCCATTGATCGTCACGCACGTTGGAAACCGCCGAAAAGAATTGGTGGATCAGATAGCGGTTGGCACCGTGGATTTCGATACCGTCAAAACCGGCATCAATCGCACGCTTCGCCGCTGCGGCAAATTCGTTTAAGGTGTCTTCGATTTGTGCTTCGGTCATGCCGGTGACGGGATAATCCAAAAATCCGTATTCCTTGCTACTGGCGCTGTACGCCACGCCTTTGTCTTTATAAGTGAAAGCGGCACGATAACCGGCGTGGAATAATTGCACCACCGCTCGGTTGCCTTTGGCTTTCATCACGGCGGCTAATTGTTTCCAACCGTCGAGCAGTTCGTCTTTATGCAGTTTCAAGCCGTTGCCGTAGGCATCGCTGTAATCCGATACGGCGGTCGCACCGGTAATCAGCAGGCTGCCCGCATCATTGCGGCGCTGCCAATAGGCGAGGTCGTCCGCACCGATTTCGCCGTTAGATTCAGAACCGACAATCACCATCGGCCCCATGGCAAAACGGCTGCTGATGGTCGCGCCGTTCGGAAAGGTGACGGTTTCAAATAAGCGTTCAAATTTTTTATTCATGTTTAGCTCCTAATGAACATTCGGCTTGATTAACTGCGGGTGCGTTTGACCATCGCTTCCGCATCATCGGGCATCAAAATCCCTCTGCCGAAGCTCATGTTTTCCAACGGTAAGGCATAAATCAGCAAAGAAATATCGTCTTGCCCGATACCGGCTTTTTCCACCGCATATTTGGTCACCAGCTCGGTGAGCTTGCGTTTTTCCTCCAGCGTGCGGGTGGTGCTGACATCCACCGTCACCACCATACGCTTGTCGGTACGCTGCATATTCGGGAAGGTCGGGTGGATAAAGATATTATCTTGCGGATGCTCGTTGATGATGACAAATTGGTCTTCCATCGGGGCATTGAGTGCATCGTGAATCGCCAAGACAAAGGCATCGGCTAAACCTTGTTTCTGTTCTTTGGTCAATTTACCTTGGGCAACGTGGGCGTTAAATACAGGCATTTTTTCTCTCCTAAAAGTTAAATTTGAATGAAGTCATATCTAATTGATGTGTGCATATTACCCATTGTTTACGCATATTGAAAGCGTTAAAATTGCAGAACAACGTGCATTTATGCACGATAAAACCGAAAGAACAGCGGAGAGAAACGATGAATTTAGATTGGAGCGACATCCATTATTTTGTTTTGATGGTGGAAAAACAAACCCTGAAAGCCACGGCGGAAGCATTGCAAGTGGAACACAGCACGGTATCCCGCCGTATCGAGCGGTTGGAAAAGCAGCTCAATGTGCATCTGTTTGACCGCATCAACAAACGCTATCTGCTCACCGCAGACGGCCAGCGGCTCTATACCGAAGCGAAAAAGCTGCAATTCAACGTCCGCCAATTCGTGCAAGCCGCGCAAGACAGCCTGCAGGAAATGACCAACGTGCTGGTTTCCATGCCGCCTATGATTGCACACGCCTTGGTCAGCCCACATTTGGCAGCGTTTCAGCAACGCTTCCCGGCAATCCGCTTGGTGCTGAGCAGCAACACTGCAATCAGCAGCATGCACCAACGCCAAGCGGATATTGCCTTGCGTTTAGTGGTGCCGCAGCAAAATGATCTGGTGGTTCGCCGCTTGCGGGATATGCAATACGGCTGGTTTGCCCACGCCGACTATGTGAAAAACACCCCTGAAAGCCAGTGGCAATATATTGATTTCGGCGTCACCGGCCCGCATACGCCATGGCTGAACAAGCAGCTTGCGGATAAATCAATCGGTTTTGTATGCAATGATTTTGCCGTTATGCAGTCGGCGGTGATGCAAAAGCTGGGTATCGGTTGGCTTCCGTTTGAATACGGTAATTCGTCGGAATTTATTCAAGTGCATACAAGCGAAATTTTCATCGGACAACTGCATTTAGTCATGCACGAAGATGTCCGCCACGCACAAAAAGTGCGTGACGTAGCAGATTTTTTGATTGAGATATTGCGGGAGTGATGGCAGATGAAAAAAGATCGTCTGAAAGTGTGGTAACTTTCAGACGGCTTTTCATTTATCCTTTACATATTATTTGCGGCATAAACCTGTTGCAACAATGCTAAAAACCGTGCGGGCGGCTGTGAACCGGCAACTTCAACGCCATTGATAACGAAAAACGGTACGGAGCGCACACCGCGCCTTCCAAGGCTTCGATTTCTTTGTCTTTTTGATTGGTCGGGCGCATAAAGGCGCGGACATCTTGCCCACGGGCGACTAAATGTTTGATGATTAAATCGCTGACCGAACCCACCGCACCGCCTGCGCCTGTAATTAAAATTTTATTGCTCATTGTTTTGCTCCTGTTCTGTTGCTAAGAAATCGTTAATCATCTGATGAAATTCATCGGGAAATTTGTGCTCTTTGAAATAATAAATTCGGTCGTTTTCATTGAGTTCACGCAAAACCTTGCACGGATTGCCCACCGCAATGCAATTATCGGGAATATCTTTGGTAACAACTGAACCTGCCCCAATCACCACATTATTGCCGATTTTCACATTCGGCATTACCACGCTATTTGCCCCAATCCATACATTATCGCCAATGCTAATCGGCAGGGAAAACACACCACGACGGCGGTATTTGGGATCGACCGGGTGGGTAATGCCAAGCAATGAAACATTTGGGGCAAACATTACATTATCGCCAATGGTAATGGTTGCACCGTCTAAAATCGTGCAGTTGTAATTGGCGTAAAAATTCTTGCCGATTTTAATATTCACGCCGTAATCGCAACGAAACGGCAGTTCAATTCGGAAATCATCTCGCTCGATTTGGAATAATTGCTGAAACAGGGCGGTTTTTTCTGCTTTTTGCGATGGGCGTAAGCGGTTAATTTCGTAAAGCAATTCTTGTGCTTGCTCGTTAATGTCGTTTAATTCAGGCAAAAAAGGGTTATACAATTCCCCTGTTTGCATTTTTTGCATTTGGCTCATCAGGTTTCCTTGTTTGTTACTCTAATCATTGAAGTGAGTGTATTTTAAATTTAATGATTGAAGTTAGTAAATCTCTAATGATTAGAGTTTATGGAAAAATTTTGCTATAATGGCAAAAACTATGATTTTAAACAGGAAAAATACAATGAAATCAAACGACTTTGACAACATCGCCTGCCCGATTGCCGATGTGCTAGGCGTATTAAATGACAAATGGACGGGCTTATTGCTTCGTGATTTGCTACTAGGCGTGAAGCGTTACAGCGATTTGCAAAAAAACAGCAATATTACCCACGCCACATTAAGTAGCCGACTAAAAGCCTTGGAAAGCAACGGTTTGGTACAAAAACAGCTATACCAAACCAGCCCCGACCGCTATGAATATCACTTAACCGAACAAGGCAAAGACATGCTGTGGCTAGTGGCAGCATTGGCACAAATCGGCACAAAATGGCATTTGTCCGATTGGATCGATACACCCTTGCAGTTTGTGAACACGGCAACAGGACATTTCGTGCGTTTGGCGTTGATTGACGAACAGACAGGCGAAGAAGTGGACGTGAGTAAGGTGGCGTTGGTGGAAAAGGGGAAATGAGCGTGAAAAGAGCGGTGGGATTTTGAAAAATTTTTCGGTATTATGTAGCAGTTGCACAAAACCCAAAAGTGAATAATTAACCGCTAAAAATAAAGCCTTTAGCTTAATGATAAGTTAAAGGCTTTCTGATTTAAAGGGTATCGAAGATGTAACTTACTTAAAAGGGTTGTACCCATATAAAATCAATTTGTAAAATTAAAAAATCATTTATATCAAATAATTGACTTAAATTTTTAACCAATTAAATCCTTATATGTAAAAATAAAGCCAATTAATGCATTTTTTTCAAAGTTAATTTTTACACTTTACACATATTATCACAACATAAGCGTACAAGAAAATCCACTTAATTTATTTCTAAACTAAGTGGATTCTTATTTCTTAGACATTTAAAATTGATAACCAACTTTCAATGACCATTGTCTGCTTTTACGCACATCCACTAAATCTGCATTTTTACCCGCAAATGCTAATTTAGTTTCTGCAAAAAACTTCTTATACTGCCCTTTTATCCCAATGCCACCACCATGTAAATGAACTGAATTTTTTGTACCATCCACATAAGGACTATGGCGTAATTTTACTCGTCCATAATCGTAAAATGCAGTAGCCGAAACATAAGGATTAATTGCATATGCTAATTCCAATTGTCCAATAATACCTTTATACCTACCGCACTTATCAGCATCGTTTCAAGGGAAAACTACGCCAAATGGTGCTTGCTGAAATGAAAGTAAAACCAAATCATTACTTTACTGTTAATGAATTAACGGAACTTGTCCTTATTCGAGATAAACAAGACCCCATCATTCAACCGCAACATACTGTTTCAGTTCGTGGTGCATTGAAGCATTGGCTTAATAAAGGCGTAGTAGAACGAGTAGCATTAAAAGCAAATGATGTGCGGTGGAGATTGAAAATATAACTACATTGCCTTCAAACGCCAATAACACGTTTTCCCTTCTACCTTTTTCTCAACCAATGAATGTTTAACAAGATGGTTTAGTGTGCTATGCATTGTTTGTAAATGTAAGCGTGGCACACCGTTATCAATAGGCTGGTTATCTAATTTCAATGCTTGAAGGGTAATTTCATTCGTATGAAACCATTTTTCAGGTTGCTTTTTAAGGATATGCGCCACTAATTGACGTGGTGATGACTGAAAACGAACATTGCGAGATTTCTTACTTAATGAAAAATCTGAATCTCTTGCGTGATTTAGCGCAGTTCGATAGTCTAAAATTTTCTGATTTAACCCCTTTATCTTAGCTTCAAATTCAGCCCTTTCTTGTTCTGCAAGGGAAATTTCTTCAATCAATAACTTTTCTAACGCATTCATTTTTTCTTACCTTTAAATTACAATGAGATAAGAAAAATGTAGCAAAAACACTTAGTTAAATCTTTGTGCAACTGCTACATAATACCGATGTATATTGCAAATTCAACCGCTTGTTTTTCTAAGAAAGCAACGACCAAAACGCATGAATAATAGGCTCTTGCAATCGTTTATTTTGGACACAAACGCCTAATTCAAAGGGTAGAACCGGCGCAGGTAAGGTTAAATAAGAGACTTGATTTGCTACAGGGCTATGTTTTATAACAACATCAGGCAAAAGCGCTACGCCACAGCCTAAAGCAACCATAGGTACAATAGCTTCGTGTCCTGATACGGTGGCGTAAATTTTCGGCTCTTTAATTTTCTGTTGTTTAAACCACGCGTCTATTCTCTTCCGTGCAGGGCCTTCAACGGGCAAAATAAAAGGCATATTTTGCCAATCTATTGGATCTTGCTGAAGTAATTGTGTAGCAGCGCAAGCTACCCGAGGCACAATTAACGATAAGGTAATATCATCAATATGTTGGAAATTAATGTTATTTGGCAAAGTATCGGGCTTGCCCGCAAGAGAAATATCCGCTTGCATTGATTGCACTAAATGAACCGCTTGAGCTGGATCTCCTGTCATAAGTTTAATTTCGACCTTAGGGTAACGTTGGCGAAATTTTTCTAAAATGTTCGGCAAATGACTATAAGATGCCGTTACCGAACAAAATAGTCTCAATTCTCCCTCAAGCTCTCCTTTATTAGGCGAAAGCTGGCTTTGCAACTGTTGCCAATCAGCCCAGCTTTGTTTTGCAAATTCTAAGAATTTTTCGCCCGCTTCCGTAAGTTTAACCTGTCGATTATCTCGCATTAACAATGGCTGCCCAATTTCTTCTTCCACTCGCTGAATGTGTCGGGTAAGCGTTGAGGCACTCATATAGTTTTTTTCCGCAGTGCGAATAAAGCTACGAGTTTGCGTTAAATCTAAAAATAGTTTGAGGGATTGGAAGTCCATAGTTCTTTAAATTATAGCCCTTTAAATTATAGTTATGTTGTTTGTAACCATTCTGGTTTGATTTGAGCGAAATCCAATTCATTTACGCTTTTATAAAACCGAAGGACATGCGTTTCAGCTTGATTATAAGGGTGCCAATGCACAAAGTTTTCCTCATCTTGACTATAAAAAGCAATGATTGGCTTATTAAAGCCTGCTGCAATATGAACAATAGAAGTATCAGGCGAGATAACCATATCTGAATGTTTGATTAACTCAATAGTATGGAAAACGGTTTTTGTTTGCTCATAGACAAAAACATTCTTATATTGTTTTGCAAGCATTTGCATTTCGTCTATGACTTCCGGAAACGCAAGTAATACGATATTCATCGTATTACTACTTGTTAGATTATCTAACAACGCTTTCATTGATTTTTCATTGAAACGCCTTGCTGAACCAGCACCAAAAAAATTAACGGCGATGTAATGCTCCAGTTGTTTTATCTTTAAAAATTGCGCAATATCTTCACCACTTTTTTGATCAGATGGAATATCGTAATGGGTTGAAATATTTTTAAATCCAATAGCGATTAGCGCTTCGTGATAAATATCCCTAAAATGGTTATTTTCAGCTTTTATGTTGATATTAAATAAGGCATAGTTTTCTTTTTTATAGCCAACATAATTTTTAGCTTTAATAAGACGTAAAAAGAGTAAATCTCTATTTCTTAGAGTTGTTGTAGGATCGATCACAAAATCAAAAGACTCTTTGGTAAGCTGTCTTCCACATCGAATATAATCTTTAATGTTTTTTGTTTTAACGAAATAGCACTTATCAATATAAGGATTTTTCTCAAAAAGATAGGCATTTTTATAAGAACAAACCACCGCAATTTCGGTATCTGGAGACTGTTTTTTTATCTCTCTAAATACAAACGAACTCACAATATAGTCTCCAATTTTTCCATCATGACGAAGAAATAATACTTTTTTAGGCGGAAATGAAACATTTACAAGCGGTTGCTTTTTATCAAGAATTTGCTTGCCAATTGCTAAGCGAATATTTCTAAGAAACTGTTTGATTTTTTTTACCATTTGGTGAACGTTACCTTATTGTGAATATCTAAGTACACATTTTATCTAAATTGTACTGAAAATTTTTGATTCTTCAAGTTGAGTAAGATAGTATTCGGCTTATTAGTGAGGTTATAAATGAAAAAGTTTATTGCAACTCTTTGCTCTCAACGAGTTCAGAGAAAAGAAATTGAATTAAGAACGCTAAAGTCGATTTTATTTAAGCCGATTGGTCATGCCGTAGGGGATAGCATTGTTCATTTGATGCATATCATGCAAATCAAAAATGCTTTTCCTCAAGCTAAAATTGGTGTGTTTGTAACGGAAAGAAATCGAGCTATCTACGAAAATGCAGATATTGTGGATGAACTTATTGAAGATCATTTCTCGGGCTATCTTAGTCAAAGAGGTAAATGGGAACTCTATTTGGATTTTTTTCCCTCTTTTACAACAAAAAGTATTATTTTAGACGCAATTTTAAAGCCCAAATATGTCATAAACTTCGGTAAAAGAGACAAAAAACATTACAATTTAGCCACAGTAAAAAATTATGACTATGCGGTAGAAGTTCCTGAGCTTACTCATTTTAAAGAGTATTTAATGTACTCTCCTTTGGCTTCTTATTTATCTCCTGTTGCAAATTATTATTTAAAAATCTCTAATGAAGCAAAAGAGAAAGTAACCAAATTTTGGAAAAATACTAATACAGTTAAGATTTTATTAAATCCTCAAGGAAGTACTCGCTTTCTGCCGGCGGAAGAATTAGCTTCATTATTAGAAAATGTTAAATATGCTCATGTTGAGTATTTAATGACAAACACTGCGGGCAGTGAAGCTTACTTTGCAAAATTACCTCAACTCGACAATCTACATCTTGCACCTAAGACATCTTTATTTGAATATTTTGCTTTAATTGATTCAGCGGATATTGTTGTTGCTGTCGATGGTGGCGGTGTTCATATTGCTTGTGCGTGTGGCAAACCGCTTTTAGCTTTTTATTCAAATAATGAACAGACATTACATAAATGGGCGCCATCTCCAAAAGAAAAGGTAAATTGTTTAACCCTTATCGGAAAACATGAAGCGAGTGATAATAATGGTACAACCGGATTTAATATGACTAAAGCAGCAGAATGGCTAAATGATGAAATATTGAATATTACCGAACAATAAAAAACCTCCGCTCTGCGGAGGTTTTTTATAATTATTATTTTGTGCTTGGAATGCTGAAGCGTTTGTTGAAGCGTTCAACACGACCACCAGTATCAACAACACGTTGTTTACCAGTATAGAATGGGTGGCAGTTACCACACACATCAAGGTTTAAGTTTTTACCCACTGTTGAGCGAGTTTTGATTACGTTACCGCATGAACATGTTGCAGTAATTTCTGTATATTCTGGGTGAATACCTTTTTTCATTGGGGAACCTCATAAGAAGCCATATCGCTGCTTATCTTGTTTCATCACGAACCGCTGATAAGTACCATATGTAATTAATAAAAATGTTAAACATCTGTTTAACGCCTAAAAGAGTGCGTATTTTAGGCTAAATGATTTCAGAGATCAATAGCTAATTTATGTGAATAAGATCACAAAATGAAAGGAAGTTTTTGAGTTTTACTTCAAACTTGATTACAATCACGAACAATCAAAAACAATCTAAGAAAAGTCAATTGACGGGAGAACACTATGGCAGAACGTAAAGTTTTGGCAAACGCAATTCGCGTATTAAGTATGGATGCTGTTCAAAAAGCAAATTCAGGTCACCCTGGTGCGCCAATGGGAATGGCGGATATTGCAGAAGTATTATGGCGTGATTTTCTAAAACACAATCCAACCAATCCTAAATGGGCAGATCGCGACCGTTTTGTATTATCAAATGGTCATGGTTCTATGCTTATTTATAGCTTATTGCATTTAACGGGCTATGATTTATCGATTGAAGATTTAAAACAATTCCGTCAGTTACATTCAAAAACGCCAGGGCACCCAGAATATGGTTATGCGCCAGGCGTGGAAACAACGACAGGTCCTTTAGGTCAAGGCATTACCAATGCAGTTGGTATGGCAATTGCAGAAAAAACATTAGCAGCACAATTTAACCGTGAAGGACATGAAATTGTCGATCACTATACCTACGCATTTTTAGGTGACGGCTGTTTAATGGAAGGCGTCTCACATGAGGCTTGTTCATTAGCGGGAACATTAGGTTTAGGCAAATTAATCGCATTCTACGATGACAATAATATTTCAATTGATGGTCACGTTGATGGTTGGTTTAGTGATGACACCGCACAACGCTTTGAAGCTTATGGCTGGCAAGTTATTCGTAATGTAGATGGACATGATGCAGAGCAAGTTAAATTTGCGATTGAAAATGCACAAGCAGAAAAAGAGCGTCCAACATTAATTATTTGTAAAACCATTATCGGCTACGGCTCACCAAATAAATGCAACTCTCACGATTGCCACGGTGCACCATTAGGTGATGCAGAAATTGCCGCTGCACGTGAATTCTTAAAATGGGAACACGCTCCATTTGTTATTCCTTCTGAAGTCTATGCAGAATGGGATGCTAAAGCAAAAGGTGCAGTGGTTGAAAAAGAATGGAATGCAAAATTTGCAGCATATGAAGCCGCTTACCCTGAATTAGCTGCAGAATTTAAACGCCGTATGGCTGGCGACTTACCGGCAAATTGGGCGACAGAGAGCCAAGCGTTTATTGAAAAATTACAAGCAAATCCGGCCGCTATTGCAAGCCGTAAAGCGTCACAAAATGCAATCGAAGCTTATGCACATATCTTACCGGAATTCTTAGGTGGTTCAGCAGACTTAGCAAGTTCTAACTTGACATTATGGTCTGGCTCTAAACCAATCCGTGCTGATCATAATGTTGATGGTAACTACATCAACTACGGTGTGCGTGAATTCGGTATGTCTGCTATTATGAACGGTATCGCATTGCATGGTGGTTTCATCCCTTACGGTGCAACATTCTTAATGTTCTATGAATATGCGCATAATGCGGTACGTATGGCTGCATTAATGAAACAACGTTCATTATTTGTTTATACTCACGACTCAATCGGCTTAGGCGAAGATGGTCCAACACATCAACCGGTAGAACAAACAGCTTCATTACGCTATATTCCAAATTTAGAAACTTGGAGACCGTGTGACCAAGTTGAATCTGCGGTGGCGTGGAAAGCAGCAGTTGAACGTAAAGATGGCCCGAGTGCGTTAATCTTTACCCGCCAAAACTTAGCGCAACAAGAGCGTAATGCAGAAAAATTAGCAAATATTGCTAAAGGCGGTTATATTTTACGTGATTGTTGCGAAAAAGGTGATTGCCCGGATTTAATTCTCATTGCGACAGGTTCAGAAGTTGAATTAGCAATGAAAGCGGCAGACGTGCTTGCAGCTGAAGGCACAAAAGTACGTGTTGTTTCTATGCCAAGTACGAACGTATTTGATAAACAAGATGCTGCATATCGTGAAGCTGTATTGCCAAGCAATGTAACAAAACGTGTTGCTATTGAAGCACAGCTTTCCGACTTTTGGTACAAATATGTTGGTTTTGAAGGTCGCATTGTAGGTATGAATACCTTTGGTGAATCAGCACCGGCAGGTGAGTTATTTAAACTCTTTGGCTTTACCGTTGAAAATGTGGTAGCAAAAGCGAAAGAGATTTTATAATTAAATAGTGACAAATGATTTAAAGGATAACACCGAGCTTTTAGGCTCGGTGTTTTTTATCAGATACTTTCTTTTTATAGTTCTTGTTCAATAATATAATATATTAGTTCTATAAAAGTATATGTAGGGGCGCCATGCTGGCACCTGTTTTATCGTGTTCTAAACATTTGCTATATAATGTTGAAAAAAATAGCGATATTTAACCGCTATTTCTATATCTTAAATATTAAAGTGAATTAAAGAAAATCACTAAAATAATCACAGGGATAACAAATTTCACATAATTAAACCAAATGGTTGTAAGTGTTTTGCCTGCACCTAACTCATCTTTTGCTTCATCTTTTAAGACAAAGCCAACAAAAATTGCGCTTCCTAATGCCGTAAGAATAAATAGGATATTTCCACTAATATAGTCAAAGGCATCAAAAATACTTTTACCCATAATAGTAACGTCTTTCCAATGATTATCGCCTAATACAGAAGGGATATTTCCTAAAATAAAGATCGCACCTAATGTTAAAGCAATGGCTTTCTTACGTCCCATTTTGGTTTTTTCTTGCAGTGAAGTAATGATTACTTCATAAATTGTGAGTGAAGTCGTTAATGCTGCCACCACTAATAAAGAGAAGAAAATAATCGCAAAAATGGTTCCGCCCCACATATTTGAGAATACGATAGGCAAACTTTGGAACACAAGCGTTGGACCAGAGTTTGGCGGTACACCAAAGCTAAATAATGAAGGGAAAATCATAAAACCAGCTAATACCGCAATTAAAGTATTCATAATACCTGTGATTGTGGCCGTTTTAACTAAATTTTCATTTTTATCTAAATAGCTAGATAAAGTAATCAATACCCCAAATCCAAGGCTTAATGCAAAGAATACTTGTCCTAAAACAAAAACAAATAATTGTGGGGTAATTTTTGAAAAATCAGGCATTAAATAAAATGCAATACCTTCTGCTGCTCCTGGAAGAGTGACATTACGCACAACCATAACGAGCAAGAACACAAAGAGTAGAGGCATCAGGTATTTTACCGAGCGCTCAATACCATCAACAATACCTTTGGCTAGAATGAAGTAATTGACTAAAACAAATAAAGCGGTATAGGCAATAATCGTCCATGGAGATTCATGAATATGTGTTTTGAAGAAGTTAGCCGTTGTTTCTACATTAACAGGCGTAGAAAGATCTAACTGTCCAATAATCAAACTTCCAATATAGTTAAGCACCCAGCCACCCAGCACCATGTAATAGGCTAAAATACCAAAAGCACCAAGTAATCCCATATAACCAAGTGTTTTCCAAGCGGTCGGAATTTTTTTACCATTTGCTTTTCCGGCAAAGGCATCAATTGCATTCACTTTCATACGGCGACCAATGACATTTTCAACTAAAATCATTGGGATACCGATCACAATCATCGCGACACAAAAAAGGAAAACATAGGCACCTCCGCCGTTTTCCCCAACCAAATAAGGGAAACGCCAAGTAGCACCGAAACCGACAGTTGCACCTGCAACAGTCATTATATAAGCTAAACGGCTGGACCACGACTGGCGTTCGGATTGATTAGACATTTAATTTCTCCAAAAGATCAAATTATATAAGTATAACGGAGTATGAATAAAATTGCTATGATAAGATGTGTATAGTAAATACTATAATTTTAAGTTTAAAATTTGTTTTTGTACGTTAAAATAGCTTAGTTAGAAAAAGATTATTCGTATTTGATAAATGATGTAGGAGGAAAAATGTCTGAACCGATACGTTTAACACAGTTTAGTCATGGTGCTGGTTGAGGCTGTAAAATTTCTCCTAAGGTGTTAGGGACCATTTTACAAAGCCAATTAGAAAAATTTATTGATCCTAATTTATTAGTTGGTAACGAAACGGCTGATGATGCAGCGGTTTATGATATTGGTAATGGCATTGGCATTATTAGTACAACGGATTTCTTCATGCCAATTGTAGATGATCCGTTTGATTTTGGTCGTATTGCCGCAACAAATGCGATTAGTGATATTTTTGCGATGGGAGGAAAACCGATTATGGCTATTGCTATTCTTGGCTTCCCTGTTAATAAACTTCCGGCTGAAGTGGCGCAACAAATTGTAGAAGGTGGTCGAGCCGCTTGTGCAACAGCAGGTATTGCATTAGCCGGTGGACATTCTATTGATTCTCCAGAACCTATTTTTGGGCTAGCTGTAACAGGCGTTATTTCAACGGAAAAAATTAAGAAGAATGCTTCTGCTCATGCAGGTTGTGAGTTATTTTTAACAAAGCCGTTAGGAATAGGAGTTCTAACAACGGCAGAAAAACGAGGTATTTTGAAGCCGGAACATCAAAATTTGGCACGGGATGCAATGTGTCAAATGAATTTGATCGGTGCTGAATTTTCTCAATTAGAGGAAGTTACGGCAATGACAGATGTGACAGGTTTTGGATTACTTGGGCATTTGAGTGAGATTTGTCAAGGTTCAAATGTTAGGGCTGTGATAAATTCTGATGATATTCAAACGTTAGAAGGTACAAAGGATTATATTGCTTTAGGGGCGGTACCTGGTGGTACTCAACGAAATTATGAGAGCTATGGGCATCTGATTTCACCTTTAACCGATGAGCAAAAAGCGGTTTTATGCGATCCTCAAACTTCAGGTGGCTTATTGGTTGCAGTAGAGCCGCAAGCGGTTGAAAAAATTATGCAGATTGCAAGTCAAATGAATGTGCCACTATTTCGTGTTGGAAAGCTATTAGCAAAAGATGATAATAGTCCATTGATTGAAGTAAAATAAAAAAATCGCTAGAAGTGATTTCTAGCGATTTTTTATTTTTATTGTGCAGGTTTTGGTTCTGGTTTCATTTCAGGATTTTGAGCAGGTAATTGCTCTGGTTTAGGTTGTGGTGCAGGCTCATATTTTTTCACGAGCTCTGCTTCAATTGCTTTACCTTCATGAGCAATTTTATCTAATTTTGCTTGTAGATCTCCAAAAGCTTTATGCGCTTCTGGTGTTGGATTCTGTGCTACTTTTTCTGCTTCAACCATCATTTGAGCACCTAATGATAATGCTTCAAGTGATTTCTCTTTTAATGCTTTTACTTGCTCATCAGTAATATTTAATGAAGTTGCACTTTGTTTGATTACTTCAATTTGAGCTAATAATGCTTTACTCATAGCTTCTTGAGCAACTTTTGGATCTTTAGCTTTATCACCTAATTTTTCCATTTCATTTTTAATGGCATCATTGATTGAACGCTCTTGAGCGTGTTGCCATTCACGGAATGCTTTATAATCTTGAGCGCCGGTATCAACTTTAACAGCCTCAGCTTTTTGTTCTGTTTTTACGTTTTGAGCAGGCTTGTCCGCTGCTTTATCACAAGCGGTTAAAAAAATGCTTAGTAATGCAACGGCACCGATTTTTGTCAATTTAGTCATTTGTTATCCTCTATAAAAAATGGTTAGAGTATATCTCTAACCATTTACTCATTATATCATGAGATTATTTATCGCCGAATGTTTGTTGTAATTCAGCTTGTAATTTTTGTAACTCACCACCTTGTGAAAGAAGTTGTTGAGTTTTTGCTTTTAATGATTCTTGAGCTTCTGCTGTTGGGTTTGCCATTACTTTTACAGAATCAGCAACGATAGTATTTGATAATCCAAGAACTTCTTTTGTTTTTTCTTTAAACGTTTTCACTAATGCATTTTTTACTTCAACTGCATCTAAGCTTTTAATGGTGTCTTCAACAGTTTTGGTAAACTCAGTTAATGCAGTCTCAATTTGTTTTGGATCTTGGCTTGCTAATTTCTCTTGAAGCGTTTTTTGTGCCGCATTAGCAATTTGCTCTTGTGTTTTATTCCAATCTAAGATTTTTTTGAAATCTGCTTTACCTTGAGCTAACTCTTCCGCACTTAGCTGTGTAACAGGCGCAGTTGTTTCTGCTTTTTGTGCTTCCGTAGCTGGTTGTGTCGCTGGTGTAGTTTCAGCAGGTTTAGCCGCTTCAGCTGGCTTATTTGCTGGTTTATCACAAGCGGTTAAAAATAATGCAAATAATGCTGTTGCGCTGATTTTAGTAAATTTAGTCATTTAAGTTTTCCTTTAAAATGAATGATAAACCTCGAAAGAGGGCTAATATATTGTACTCTTATAGACCCTGACTTAAAATAATTGTTCCGTAAAGTCTTGTATATTTCGTAAAGTTTAGGTTTTTTTCTGATGTTTTTCTAGACTACGGTGGCGTATTTGGACTTTTTTCCCTTTAGCTGAAAAATATTTGGCTAATTG